>DDKR01000113.1 GCA_002340085.1 Candidatus Omnitrophica bacterium UBA2593 | reverse complement strand
GAGCAGTTGAAGGATACAGAAGTAATTTTAGTCTTAGCCTGTGGTTCAGGGGTTCAGTCAGTAAGAGAGAACGATAGATTTAGTCATCTGATTTTCCCTGGGTGCAATACTTTGTTTGGAGCTTTGGTCGATTCACAAGGAAACTTTAAAGAGGTCTGCTCTGTCTGTTCAGAATGTATTTTGGATTTGACTGGTGGAATATGTCCTGTGACCTTATGTGCAAAATCACTTCTAAATGGTCCTTGCGGAGGTGTAAACAAAGGTAAATGTGAGACAGACAAAGAGAAAGACTGTGCCTGGGTTTTAATCTACAGAAGATTAGAAGAAAAGAAAAGGTTAGATCTTTTGAGGAGGATTTTACCAGCCAAAGACTATTCAAAGACGATGCGACCCCACAAATTATTGATCACTTAAAGATGTTCGAAGAGAAAAAAGAGACCAGAAGAAAAATTTTAGAGAAATTAAAGTTACAACCAGAATCCGAGCGCCTCAAAAAATCACTTAAGATAAAGGAACTGCTCTTTAAAACAGAGGAATTTAAGAAGGCTGAGGTTATCCTTTTCTATCTCTCTTTTGATGGTGAGGTAGATACCTATTCAGCAATCAGAGATGCTCTAAAGATAGGCAAGATTATAGCCGTCCCTTTCTTGAAAGAGAAGAGTAAAGATATCTTTCCTTGTTTGATTAAGAGCCTCTCAAAGAATAGTTTAAAAAGAGGTTTGTATGGGATAAGCCAACCAAAGAGGCTTTATTCCATAGATATAGAGAGGATTGATTTGGTAATTACTCCAGGTGTTGCCTTTGATCAAAAAGGGAATCGCTTAGGTAGAGGAAGAGGTTACTACGATCGCTTCTTAAAAAGATTGACTTCTCATACCAAAAAAATAGCTCTTGCCTTCAATTTTCAGATCCTTCCCTATTTGTCTGTCGACCCTCAAGATTCCAAGGTGGATAGGATAATCTCTGCTTAAAGACAAATTTACTGGTATTACAGATTGCAAGATTAGCTATTGTGTGGATGTAAAAAATCCGTTCAGGTTCTGCGTCTCTATGGTATAATTCAAGGAGGTGTTTTTTAGAGATGTTTCTAATTCCTTTCATAATTGTAGGTTTTCTCTCTTTCTTTTTAGGATTTTACTTGCGAAAGTATATCTCCCTAAAGAAACTTTCCGATGCTCAAATAAAAGCAAAAGGTCTCTTAGAACAGGCAAAGAGAGAAGCATCTGATTTAAAGAAGAGGGCGGAGTTAGAGATAAAGGATTTAGAATTTAGACTCCGTCAGGATTTTGAGAATCAGACTCGCGAGAGAAGGCAAGAATTGGCGAATTTAGAAAAGAGACTTTCGCTTAAAGAGGAGAATTTAGAGAAAAGGGTAGAATTTTTGGAGAAGAAAGAGAGAGAATTTGGAGAGAGAAATAGAATTTTAAAGGCAAGGGAAGAAGAAATAAAAGTTAAGCAGGAAAGCTTGGCTTTTCTTATTGAGGAGGAGAAGAAAAGGCTTCAGAAGATCTCTGGATTATCTATTGAAGAGGCAAAGGGGATTCTTTTAGCTCGTCTTTCCGAAGAATTAACAAATGAAAAAGCTCAGATCTTAAGAAGGACAGAAGAAGAGATAAAGGAGACCTCAGAGAAGAGGGCAAAGGAGATCTTGAGTTTAGTTATCCAAAAGTTGTCTGCTGAATATACTGCAGAATCTACAGTCAGTGTAGTGACTTTACCCAATGATGAGATGAAAGGAAGAATTATTGGCAGAGAAGGAAGAAATATCCGGGCATTTGAGATGGCAACAGGTGTAGATCTAATTATCGATGATACTCCTGAATGCGTAACTCTATCAGGGTTTGATCCTATAAGGAGAGAAGTTGCCAGGAGATCTTTGGAGAGGTTGATTGCTGATGGCCGGATTCATCCAGGAAGGATTGAAGAGATTGTCGAAAAAGTAAAGAGAGAGATAGAAGAGAAGATCAAAGAGGATGGTGAGAGGACGACGTTTGATTTAGGAGTAACTGGCTTACATGTTGAACTTATCAAACTTTTGGGAAGATTAAGTTTTAGAACTAGTTATGGTCAGAATGCCTTACAGCATTCTAAAGAAGTAGCCTATATTATGGGGATGCTTGCTTCAGAGTTGAATATAGATCCCCGTTTAGCAAAGAGGATTGGGTTGTTGCATGATATTGGAAAGGCGGTTGATCAGGATGTAGAAGGAACCCATGCTAAGATTGGTACAGATCTCTGTAGAAGATATGGAGAGTCTCCTGATGTCTATCAAGCAATTGAAGCTCATCATGAAGAGATAGAACCAAAGAGTATCTATGCTGTTCTTTCAATTGCTTCTGATGCAATATCCGCAGCTAGACCAGGAGCAAGAAAAGAAACCTTAGAAGCCTATGTAAAGAGATTGGAGAAATTAGAATCGGTTGCAGCTCTTTTTAAAGGTGTAGATAAAGCCTATGCTATTCAAGCAGGAAGAGAGATTAGAGTAATCGTTCAACCTGATAAGATCTCAGATTCTGAGGCAATAAACTTAGCCAGGGATATAAGAAAGAAGATCGAAGAAGGCTTAGAATATCCGGGTCAGATAAAAGTTACAGTTATCCGAGAGACAAGAGCGATTGAATATGCAAAATAATACTATTAACCATTTACCGTTAGAGGAGATGTAATGAAGATATTATTCATTGGTGATATAGTGGGCAAACCCGGTAGAGAAGCAACAAAGGTTTTGCTGGCTGAATTGAAGAGTGAATTTGGTATAGATGTTGTCATCGCAAATGCAGAAAATTCTGCCGGCGGCCTAGGTCTTACTCCAAAGACAGTAAAAGAATTATTTAGTTATGGCGTAGATATCTTGACTACAGGTGATCATATTTGGGATAGAAAAGAAATCTTAGAGATAATTGAACATCCCCAGCTTTTAAGACCTTTGAATTTGGCGGTAAATTGTCCAGGAAGAGGCCTCTGCCTGCTTAAAAAGAGAGATATAGAGATCTGGGTAGTAAATCTTTTGGGAAGGGTATTTATGGAGCCGATTGACTGTCCCTTCCAAAAGATAAAGGATCTACTCTCCGAACTTAAGAAAAAGGCAAAAGCCACCATAGTTGACTTTCATGCTGAAGCAACCTCAGAGAAAAAGGCAATGGGATATTTTTTAGATGGAGAGGTCTCAGCGGTATTAGGAACTCACACTCATGTTCAGACTGCAGATGAGAAGATTTTAGAAAAAGGGACCGCTTACATTACCGATGTAGGAATGACAGGTTCCTTTGATTCGGTTATCGGACAAGAAAAAACAAAGATAATTACAAAATTTTTGACTGGAATGCCAGTAAAATTTCGAGTAGCTGAAA
>DDKR01000049.1 GCA_002340085.1 Candidatus Omnitrophica bacterium UBA2593 | reverse complement strand
AGGATGTATTTTTCAGGAGGGGTGATATTAGGAGAAATTCCCTTTCACTTTCAAGAGATTGTAGTTAATTCTCCTTTAGTAGGGGAAATTGATCCATTTAAAAATACCATTCCAGTAATTAGAACAAACAAATTAAAGGAAAATCTTGCTATAGGAGATCTTCGGTTTGTTTCTTCAATTGGAAAGATCTCAGCAAATCCAATTAGTCCCAAAGAAAATAGAGATATAATAGTTAGCTCGCCCCTTACTGAAGACAAATTAGATATTTTAGATGTTGATAATAATGAGAGTTGGATGAATGTGGTAAAAAATAACTGGCAAGAAGGTGTTCCTTGCAAAAAACTTTTAGTTAACAAAAGAGCATTGGTCATTGGTGATACTGACCATAGTTTATTAGGAATCCAGAAAGGTTTTGTTGAGCATTTACAAGAATTAAAAGAAGCAGGAATAACCCATCTATTTTTAGAAATACCTTCGGATTTAAATATCGATAATATTTCTGAAATTGCTGAGAAGAGTTGGATACCTCATCGTTTTGAACAATTAGTAAAAAAGGCTCAATCTTTAGGTATAGAGATTGTGTTTGCAGATATGCCTCGTTCTCAATACGAGAAAAGCTGGAAAGAAGAAGAGACGACTTATTATCGCGGAGTTTATATGGGAAATTTTATAGTTAATTTTTTACGCAACAATTCTGACGCTAAAATAGCACTAGTTACAGGATATGGACATATTAAAGATTATAGACAAATCCCTGAGCAACTTAATAACAATAACGTGCCTTATTGTTGTCTTGCGGTAGTAAGTGAGGGTCAACTCGGATATATAATGGGGAGAACTAGTCCTATTCTCTCTTTATCTATAGTAACGGCAGTAGCTAACAATATAGAAAAAGACAAACGTTATGGATATATTGATTTAGCCAATTTTAATCTCGATGTAGAAGGAGTAATTTATTTCCCCCGGCCCAGATTAGAAGCTCTTAATACTCAACCGACAAGACCTTTGTTACCTCCACCTGATGCACTGGAATTACCTTCTGATCTCAACAAATTAGTAATAAAATCAGGTCAACTAACGACACCTCTAGTTTTAGATTTTTCAGATAGAGTTGATCCGAGTGTGATGAGCTGGAGTGGTACTAATCAAGAAAAGATAATCGAATTTGTAGCTAGTTTGCAAGGAATAAATAATGGACAAAAGCTTTATTTAGCTGCTTTGCTCTTTGCCTATGCGCAAAATACAGGAAGGCATTCTTTGAGTGGTTCGATTGTGGACATTGGTTTTGTTCCTGAAGGAGGATTTTTTGAAATTATAACTGTTGATACTTTTGGGTATTCATATATTCCCGAACTAGATTATGGCTCACTACAGCGGCATTGGGAAATTTCTCTAAAAACTCTCCAGGAAAGGTTCGGATTAAAAGATTTACTTTCCAAAGACATTAAGAATCTCCCTGAGATTGAAATTGCCCCTAACCTTGACAAACCGCTTTCTATTGTAAAAATCCTTCCTTTTATTTTAGCGGCACTAAAACATCCGGAAAGGATAGGTATTAGAAGAAGTGGTGTAGAGGGAGACCGGATTAGAGTTTTTTATGAGGATATTACAAATAAAGATAGTTTTGCTATTAATTTTGAATTACCACTTCTTGTAGAATTAGAAGTAACAGATTTTCTATTAAATGGAGTAGAGCAGAAATTTATTAAGGCAAAAGAAATGATACGTAAATTAAGCACCATCTGTAGTAATATTTTATTTTCTCCTGATGAAACGCTCGATTCCTTAGATGAAAAAGGTTATTTAGGCAAGCTTATAGGATTACTTAGCCCAAAAAACCAAATGGTTCAGAAAGCCGCTGCGAATTTAGAAAAAGCAAGAGTTTTTTATGTTAGCCATAAACGTTTTAATACAGAAATAAATCCTGCTATTTTGGAGGCGAGGAAAAAACTACGTTTTTTAGATAAAGAAGAAATTGATAGACTACTTGCTATGTTAGATGAAGATATTAGAGGCTTTGAGGAAGCCATAAAATCAACAGATGAATTATTTTCAAAATATCCGACTATAGCAGAAGAGACCACTACCAAAAGAGAAAAATTAAAGGATGCTCTCAAAGAGGCGAAAGAAATCATCAATGACCTCATTACAATAAAAATGAGTATTTCAGAAGAAGGAACTGAAAAGTTGACCAAGGGTATTGAGCGCTCTAACTTAACGTATGGAAGAGAATTACTTGCTCTCCCATCTCAAGAAGATCAATCTACTTCTTCAGCAGTGGAAGGAGAGTTTGTTATTGCTATTAGTTTAGGTGGGACAAAGTTGGGTATTGGATTAATAGATAAGAGAGGTGTAATTATGACTATAGAGAGAAAATGGGAGGACTTTGGTTTTTCACCAAAAGAGAAAAAACCAGATGGGATTTTAGAAGTTATTCTTGGCCAGATAGATAATATTTTACAAGAACAAGGAGTAAATATTGAACAGATTCAAAAGATTGGCATTGCTTTTGCTGGGCCGGTAGATTCAGAAAGTGGCGTTGTAGGTGTTCCTTTTGCCCCTCATAATTTATCTTCTTTTGATAAATACCCTTTTGGAGAAAGATTGAGAGAAGGATTAAAAGAAAAATATAGTTCTACCTTGCCCATAAAGATAATAAATGATTGTGAGGCAGCGGTACGAGGTGAATTTTCACAGGAAGAAACAAAAACAGGTACAGTTTTTATTATAGGAACAGGAATAAATGCTGCCTCTATAGAAAATGGGGAAATAGCAGTAGAAATAAAAGAAGTAGGTCATAATATTATTCCAACAGAAAAAATTTCAGGATTAGAAGAGGTTCTTTCAAGAAAAATTCTTTCTGACTCCTGTTTTAATCCTTCAGCAACTTGGACTTATGTAGGTCATTTAACTGGAGGCAATCATCCTAAAAATTCAGAAGGTAAAGAATTTCGAGGTGATTTTGAAGATTTGTTTTCAGGTCCTAATTTAGATAAGTATTTCCAAAAGAAAGGTTTTAAACTTGAAGACATTACTCAACAGGCAATAAAAGGCGACCCTACAGCCATTACATTAATTGAAGAAGCCGGCCATAGAATCGGTCAGGCAATTGCAGCTTTTATATATACATATAAAGAAAAAGATTTTATTAGAGATATTATTTTGATTTCTGGTGTCTCTGAGAATTTAGGGAAAGGTGTTTTAGATAAAAATGGACAGGATCTATTTATTGCTTCTGTGCAAAAAGGAGCAAGAGAGGAGTTGGCAAAATTAGGCATTTCAGAAGAAGAAGTTAAAGGGTTAACTAAAGGTATTAAACGTTCTAACTTAACATATGAAAGAGAATTACTCGCTTTTGCACCTCAAAAAGATCAATCTGCCTCTTCAGCAATACAACAAACTACCGGTGGCATCGACCTCTCTGAAATTGAACTTATCCTAAGAGACGAAGCTCTTATCTCTTCTCTTAACCCCGTAGACCTGAAAATTCTCTTGGCAGCAAAGACCTTAGAGA
>DDKR01000002.1 GCA_002340085.1 Candidatus Omnitrophica bacterium UBA2593 | reverse complement strand
TTCATCTGAAATAAGAGCTTTGCCTTTAAAAATTCCAATGAAGATAAATTAGAGAGATCCTTAAAATCTCCTAAATCTAAAATCCTTTCACCCAACAGACCACCTTTAAACTCTATACCTTTATGATCCTTTATAAACTCAGATAAGAGTTTAGCTGTAACTAAAGGATCCTTTATAAATATGACTGCGGTATTCTGCGAGATAGAATCTATAAGTTCTTTTGTGGAATTATTCTCTGAAAGTATCCTTTTAAGTATGATATTTCTCGTTACAAAAAATTTAGAATCTAGTCTTTTTAGATTTTCTCTCAATGTATCAAGATCAGAGGCCTTAATTTTAGAATAGCCAAAGATAAAGAATGCTTCTGAATTTTTGAGATTTTCTCTCAGTTCTCTCTCTATGAGTTGACGTACAAAGACTCCTAACCTCATAGCCTTATCCTTACTCCTGGTGACATCGTCTTAGAGATATAGACTTTTTTTATAAGGCTCCCCTTTACAGCTGAAGGCTTTGCTATCTGGATTGCCTCAATGACCTTACTTGTATTCTCATAGAGTTGGTCTTCTCCAAAAGATATCTTACCGATCCCTAAATGGATACCTGCTAATTTATCCATCTTAAATTCGACCTTTCCTTTTCTTATCTCTTTAATTGCCTGCTGGATATCAAAAGTAACCGTTCCTGTCTTTGGCGAAGGCATCAGGCCTCTTGGGCCTAAAATCTTTCCCAATTTAGAAAGATCCTTCATCATATCAGGAGTGGATATCGCACAATCAAAATCTAAGAAACCTTTGGAGACTCTCTCGATTAAATCCTGGCCTCCTACAAAATCTGCTCCTGCTGATCTCGCCTCTAATTCCTTCTCACCCTTACAAAATACAGCTATTCTTACCTTCTTTCCTGTTCCATGAGGCAGAATCACCGTTCCTCTTACCATCTGATCTGACTTCTTTGGATCAGCAGATAATTGCAAGGAAATCTCTACGGTTTCGTCGAATTTAGCAGGTGGTGTCTTCTTTAAAATGGAGATTGCCTCTTTTAAAGAATAGTGATTAGTCTTGCTAGAAAACTTTGTTGCCTCTTTATATCTCTTTGATCTCTTTTTCATCTTCTATTCTTCTTACTCAACCTCAACCCCCATACTCCGGCAGGTTCCCTCGATAGTCTTAATTGCCTTATTTAAATCTCTTGTATTAAGGTCTTTCAATTTTTGTTGAGCGATCTCCTTGATTTGTTCTCTAGTTATCTTAGCAATCATCTCTTTTCCAGCTACCCCTGATGCTTTTGCTAATTGACAGGTTCTCTTTACAAGTATGGAGGCAGGTGGTGATTTAATAATAAAATCAAAGGATCTATCCTCATAAACACTTATAACCACAGGTAAAATTAAACCTTCCCTATTTTTAGTCTTTTCATTAAAGGCTTTACAAAACTGCATGATATTTACTCCGTGTTGACCCAATGCAGGACCTACAGGAGGTGCAGGATTTGCTTGTCCTGCAGAAACATGTAGTTTAATTTGAGCGGTTATCTTTTTAGGCATTCTATTATTACTATATCCTTTCTACTTGCCAATATCCTAATTCAGTCGGTGTTGTGCGACCAAATATGGGAATACTTACTTTTAATCTTCCCTTTTCAGGGTAAACTTCCTCAATTATACCAGAAAGATTAACAAAAGGACCGTCAGTAACTCTTACTTGCTGACCTTTCTCAAAGGTTACCTTTGGTGTGGGGAGTTTCTTTGTCTCTTCTATCCTTTTAAGAATACCTTCTACTTCAGTATCTTCTAAATGGGAGGGAAGTTTTCCCAAACCGATAAATCCGGTTACTCCCGGTGTCCCTTTAATCAAAAAATATGTATCCTCGTTCAATTCCATATGGACGAGTAAATAACCAGGGAAAAATTTTCTCTGCAAGATCCTCTTCCTTCCTGCTCTTACTTCTGAAACTTGCTCTCTAGGAATAATGATCTCAGAGATAAGATTACCGAAGTCTTTTGCTTTGATCTTATTCTCTAGGCTTAACTTCGCTCTCTCTTCAGAACCGGTCTGAGTATGAACAACATACCATCTCTTCATCAGAATACAAATTTAAGCAAATTTTTTACAGATTTACACAGATAATCTCTCTGCTACCAATCACTAACCCACAATAAGGGTCAAAAATTTAGAGAAGATAAAATCTATAATTCCTACAAAGATTGCTAATAGAGAGGTTATAATAATAACAACCCAGGTAGCTCCGATCAACTCCTCTTTAGTTGACCAGGATGCTTTCTTTAGCTCTTCTTTTACCTCAATGAAAAACTTTTTGATGCGACCAAACATCAGTATTATTGCGTTATAGGGGTTATGGTGTTATAGCGTTTTCTCATTCGCCATTGACCATTTACCGCAAAATTTCATTTTTAATTCTCCCTGGTTAATTTACTATTAACCGTCTGTGATAAATAATGTGCCTCAGAATCTTTACACTTACAGGCCTGGAGGGATTCGAACCCCCAACACACGGCTTTGGAGGCCGCTGCTCTACCAATTAGAGCTACAGGCCTACTCTATTTAATCTCTCTATGTAGTGTATGGTTTCTACAGAATTTGCAAAATTTGCTTAACTCTAATCTGTCAGGATTCTTTTTTTTATCTTTGGTAGTCGTATAGTTTCTGTTTTTACAGACTGTACATTCCAAAGTGATAATTTCGCGCATCTGAATTTTACAGCCCACGACCGGAATTGAACCGGTGACCACATCATTACCAATGATGTGCTCTACCTACTGAGCTACGTGGGCAAAAATTTCATAAAAATAATGTGAGAATTTATTTTATTATATAAACCTATCTTGTCAAGAATTTAATTCTTGTTCTTGCTGCCAGGAATCTTTAAGGTCCTTATATTTTTTCTTCATCCAGTCAGAGATCGGTGTATGGCCCCTACTTATCTCTTCTTCGGATCTACGATAATCTTGATAAGTGGTTTTTCCTTCTCTCCATTCTTTGTATAATTCATCTATGGCTTGATGGGTATCGATCTGGCCTAAAATAACTGCTTCCTTCTCAGAAGATAGGCTTCTATCAGGATAGGCCAAACCTATATATCTTAAAGAATTCTCTCCTTCTTTGGTGTTCATATAAAACTCTATACACCCATTCTTATCTTGGAAATTTGGACCTTTTGCTCTCCTTAAGACTTCTTCCCACTCTTCCCAACTGATTATGTCTAAGACTACACCTGTCTCTAACTGCATCCAATCTTCTCTTAGACATTCCTTTAAAATCTCGCGGTATCTTGGGGTCTTGTGGAGATGTTGTAAACCATCGAATATCTCTTGGAGTAAGCCTTTGTATTCTAAAATCCCTGATTTTTTGATTATTCCTTTAATCCAACTCAAAGTCCTCTTGTTCTCTAAGTAAGCTTCGAGGGAGCCCCTCACATATTTTATAATACTCTTCTCTATAATACTCTTCTCTATAATACTCTTCTCTAATATCCCCATCCTAACCCCCTATCCGGATATACGGTTGTGTGGATATAATTAAAGTATAATATTTTTTTCTCTTTTGTCAAGATTTTTCTTCGAATCTGTCCCAAGTTTGTTGTAACCCGACTTTGACAGATAACA
>DDKR01000141.1 GCA_002340085.1 Candidatus Omnitrophica bacterium UBA2593 | reverse complement strand
CCTTTTGAAGGTGAGGTTAGCCGGTTTTCTTTGAAAGGATTAATCCCTTGGAAAGACGAAGAACAAAAAGGAAGGATAGAGGCAACAGGCTGGATAGATCTATACAGAAAAGATATGCAGGCAGATTTTATGATTGAAGGTATCGATGGAGTTTATATGTCTCCATATTATTCGGAATATCTTTCTTTGGAGAATTTGGGGATAGAAAAAGTAACTTTAAATTTTTCTAGTCAAATACAATCTCACAGGAATGATTTGACTGTCAATTGTCAATTAGAGTTGACGGACCTCATCTTTAAAGAAAGACCATCTGAGGAGAAAGAGAGGATAATTCCCCAAGAGATGATTACAGAGATCTTAGATATCTTTAAGGTCGCCCCTGAGAAGAAGGTCTGTTTAAGTTTTGTTATAAGAACAAAGATGGATTCACCTCAATTTAGAGTCGAAGATATAAAGGTGGCTGTAGAGGAAAAGATCGCTGAAAGTCAAAAGGATAAATTTAAACCCGAAGAGGTTGTAAAGTTACCTACAAAGATATTAGAAGAAATAATAAGAGGAGCTACTGATATCTCTAAAGCTACAATTGAGGGTGTAAGGGCGATCGGTTCAGGGATAAGAAAGATGTTAGAAGAGGCATTTAGGAAAGAGAAAAGAGAGTAAAAAATATGGTGGGTGTAGCTCAATCGGATAGAGCACGAGACTGTGGCTCTCGGGGTTGCGGGTTCAATCCCCGTCACCCACCCTTTTCCGATCCACATCTGTCTTATTTAAGGATTTCAAGAGAGAAGGAATAAGTCATGAAAAGAGGATTTTCTATTTACTCTTTAGTTCTACTATTCTATTGTTTTATTACTCTATTGTTATTGTTTACTCCATTTTTAGTAGGAAGGGAGACAGAAATGAAGAGAGTAGTAATGATTGTTGCCTCTAAGAATTTTAGAGATGAAGAGTTCTTAGAGCCAAAAGAGGTTTTGGAAGAAAATGGTGTAGAAGTAGTCATTGCTTCATCTTCTCTTTCGGAAGCGAGAGGAATGTTGGGAGCAAGGGTAAAGCCAAATATTTTGATCAATGATGTCACAGTTGAAGAATATGATGCCATAATCTTTGTGGGTGGAAGTGGCTCCTCTGAATATTGGGATTCACCTATTGCCCACAGGATTGTCCAAGAGGCAAACACACAAGGAAAGATTATTGGCTCTATCTGTATTGCACCCGTTACCTTAGCAAATGCAGGGATCTTAAAAGGCAAAAGAACAACTTGTTGGCCATCTGAAGCTGAAAGCTTGAGAGCAAAAGGAGCGATATATACTGGAAAAGATTTAGAAGTTGATGGAAATATTATAACTTGTTCTGGGCCTTCTGCGGCAAGAGAGTTCGGAGAGAAGATTCTGGAGAAAATAAAATAATATGTTACGCACAATCCTAAAATCAAAGATTTCTGGCTTAAGGGTAACTGAGACTGAGTTGTTTTATGAGGGAAGTATAACCATAGATAAAGAGATCTTAAAGAAGGCGGATATATTAGCTGGTGAGAAGGTAGAAGTTCTGAATCTAAATAATGGTAGTCGTTCTGAGACATACGTTATTTACGGAAAGAAAGGAGAAGTTTGTCTGAATGGACCTTTAGCAAGGACAGGTCTTGTAGGAGATGAGCTGATCGTTTTAGCTTATTGTTTGGCAAATGAGGAAGAGATAAAAAAGATAAAGCCAAAGATCATCCGAGTCGATTAAGAAGAATAGAGTAAGATGTATTTGATTTTTGAATTAATCGCTATCGTATACTAATATGAGTAGATTACCTTACTGGTTTAAACAGGACTACAGAGATCTTTGTTTAGTTAAAGAGAGACTTTTATTCTTCAAAGACTTAGGAATAAATACCGTCTGCGAAAGTGCAAGGTGTCCAAATGTAGGTAGATGTTTTAAGGAGAATACTTTTACCTTTATGATCTTAGGAGATACCTGTACGAGAAATTGTTCTTTTTGTGCAGTCAAAAAGAAAGATAAGAATTTAGAGATAGATCCTTTAGAGCCGTTGAGGGTTGCAAGAGTAGTTAATCTGTTAAATTTAGATTATGTAGTAATTACATCAGTAGCAAGAGATGATTTATCCGATGGAGGACTAAGTATCTTTATTCAGACAGTTAAAGCTATCCAGAATTTTTCACCTAAGACGATTATTGAGCTTCTCATCCCTGACTTTGGAGGTAATTTTAGCTCTTTGGAGAAATTGATGGAGACAAAACTTTCTATCATTGGACATAATTTAGAGACAGTTCGAAGGCTTTACAGAAGAATCAGGCCAGATGCTTCTTATGAAAGATCCTTAGAATTATTAAAAAAATTAAAGGAATTAAGACCTGAAATCTATACAAAGAGTGCTCTCTTACTTGGCTTGGGAGAAGAAAAAAGAGAGATTTTGGAGACAATGGTCGATCTAAGAAGAGTTGATTGCGATGTCTTAGTCTTAGGTCAATATTTAGCTCCTTCCAGGACTCATTTTCCTACAGAGAGATTCATCTTGATAGAAGAATTCCAAGAACTAAGAGAGATTGCTCTGTCTTTAGGATTTGGGGTAGTCTCTTCAGCTCCTTTAGCAAGGAGTTCTTTCCAAGCAAGTAAGATCTATGGCGAACTGATTACGTCGCAAGATCCCGTTCTCTATAAATGATAACGAGAACTTAAATTCTTACCATTGAGAAGATTTTTTCCCTTCCTTTTAAGAGTAAGCGTAAGCTTAATCTTGATCTCTTTCTTATTTAAATTCATCGACTTTCAAAATCTAATCAAACTTGTTTTTCAAGCAAGATTTATGTATTTGATTTTAGCATTTATTCTATTTCTATTCGTCTATCTTTTGGCTTTGGTGCGTTGGAAGATGCTATTGGAGGCAGTTGAATTAGAAATCCCTTTTAAAAGAACTTGTTCTGCCTATTCTTTGTCTTTATTCATAAATCTCTTTTTTTTCCTCTACAATAGGAGGAGATCTTTTTGCATTCAGTAGATTTAGCTATTCATACAAAGAGAAAAGAAGATATAATTGCCACTGTATTCTTAGATAGATTGAGTGGATATTTTGGATTAATAATTATTTGTACAATTTCTTTGTTACTCGGATATAGATCTATTCATTTGGCCTCAATATACCTCTGTATAGGTATAATCTTTGTTCTATTTTTACTTATAGTCCTTATACTCTTTAATAAAGCCATCTTTGAGAGGATAAATTCTTTTTTTTAGAAGAGAATTGAAAATATGTAGACTATTAAGGGAAATCCATTTTAAAATACATACTTTCAGAAACAAACCAAAGATTATAATTTATAATTTCGTTCTGCTTGTTTTTATTCAATTGTTTGGACCGGTCATCTGTTATATCCTAGCAATTGCTTTTGGAAAGAATCTTTTTTTGATTTATTTTCTAGTTATTATTCCTGTAGTCAGTGCAATAGCTATGTTACCTATATCGATTGGTGGTTTAGGGGTTAGAGACTTGTCTATAGTATATTTTTTAGTCAAATTGATACATCCTAAAAGATACGGTTTTTGCTATTTCTCTGCTGAGTTTTTTCTTCGTTGTCTTAGTTGGATTATCTGGAGGGATTTTTTATGTCTTTACATTTCATTCTC
>DDKR01000129.1 GCA_002340085.1 Candidatus Omnitrophica bacterium UBA2593 | reverse complement strand
ACAATTTGCTTGACGTTACCCTAACCTTTTATCTGTTTGACCCTTATAAAAATCCTGGTATAATATCTCTTGATTAAGGAGGAAAAGATGATTAAAAGATATACTTTACCTAAAATGGAGAAGATTTGGAAGGAAGAGAATAAGTTTAGAAAGATGTTAGAGATAGAAATTTTAGTCTGCGAGGCATTGGCTAAGTTAAAGAAAATCCCCAATAAAGCTTTAGAGGAGATAAAGAAGAAAGCCAAATTCAATTTAGCTAAAATAAAAGAGACAGAAGAAAAAACCCAACATGATGTTGTAGCCTTTGTTGAGGAGTTAGCCAAAGGTTTAGGAGACAAAGCAAGGTATCTACATTTTGGCTTGACTTCTTCTGATCTCTTAGATACAGCTTTAGCTGTCCAGATGAGAGAAGCTGTAGATATCTTAATTGAGGGCCTAGAAGAGTTAATTGAAGTTTTAAAAGAAAAAGCTTTGAAGTACAAAGATATGGTCTGTATGGGTAGAACCCACGGGGTTCATGCTGAGCCTGTAACCTTTGGATTAAAGTTAGCCTTGTGGTATGATGAATCAAAGAGAAATTTAGAGAGATTAAAAGAAGCAAAAGAAATTATCTCAGTAGGTAAAATCTCAGGAGTTGTAGGAACCTATGCTCATCTACCACCTTTTGTTGAAGAGTATGTCTGTAAAAAATTAAATTTAAAGCCAGCTGAGGTTTCTTCCCAAATCATCTCTCGGGATAGACACGCCCATTATCTTTTAAATTTAGCAATCTGTGGAGCTTCCTTAGAAAAATTTGCTACTGAGATCAGGAATCTACAGAGGACAGAGATCTCAGAAGCCGAAGAACCGTTTTCAGAGACCCAAAAAGGATCCTCTGCCATGCCTCATAAAAGAAATCCAGTAATCTGTGAGAGGATCTGCGGTTTAGCAAGGATATTAAGAGCAAACGCCTTATCTTCTTTGGAGAATATATCTCTGTGGGGAGAAAGAGATATCTCTCATTCATCTGTAGAGAGAGTGATCATTCCTGATTCTACAATCCTCTTAGATTATATGCTGAACAAATTCACCAAAATCTTAGAAGGCCTGACAGTCCATCCAGAGAATATGTTAGAGAATTTAGTAAAGACAAGAGGTCTTATCTTCTCTCAAAGAGTTCTTTTAGAACTTATGCGGAAGGGCTTAGAGAGATCAGAGGCCTATAAGATCGTCCAGAGGTCTGCTTTTTCCTCACTTAGGGAAGGGAAAGAATTTAAAGATACCCTTCTCAGAGATAAGAGAATCCAAAGACTCTTAACTAAAGAAGAGATAGAATCTCTCTTCAATTTAGATTATCATTTGAAGGATATCGATCCTGTCTTTAAGAGATTAGGGCTTCTAAGATAAAATTCCTCTTAATCAAAAAGGATTATCTTTTAAAGTAAAAAATAAGGAGTTTTTTGTTTTGAGGAGGGAATATGGAGAAAGAAATAACAAAAGAAGACTTTACCACTGAAGAGCCCTGGAGGATATTCAGAATTATGGCAGAATTTGTAGAAGGATTTGAGATACTCTCCAAAATTGGAAAGGCAGTATCTATCTTTGGTTCTTCAAGGTTAAAACCAAAAGATAGATACTACAAAATTGCCTCTCAAATCGCTTATCTCTTAGCCAAAGAAGGTTATGCTATTGTTACAGGTGGAGGCCCAGGAATTATGGAGGCAGCAAATAGGGGAGCTAAGAGAGCAAAGGGGAAATCCGTAGGGTTAAATATCCAAATTCCTTTAGAGCAGAGACCAAATAGGTATGTTGAAACTCTATTGGATTTTCGTTATTTCTTTGTTAGGAAAGTAATGTTTGCAAAGTATGCAAAGGCATTTGTGATCTTACCTGGTGGTTATGGAACATTCGATGAGTTGTTTGAGAGTCTGAATCTGATTCAAACAAAGAAGATAGATAGATTTCCCGTTATTTTAGTAGGTTCAGACTACTGGCAGCCACTCATAGATTGGTTAAAAGATACTGTATTAAAAAGACATAGGTGTATATCGAAGAAAGATCTCTCTATATTTACTCTTGTAGAAACCCCTCAAGAGGTCACAGAAAAAATAAGAGAGTTTTATAGAAAAGGTACTTAGAAGCTTTTTAAGTTTCATTACCGCAGGTTGAGGGGAAAAGGAAGGAGGCGAAGATGGAGATAACTGCAGAATTAGTAGAAAGAGAAGGTTTAAGCTGGCAAGAGTATGAAAGGATCAAAGAACTTTTAGGAAGAGAACCAAATTATACAGAATTAGGGATGTTTTCTGCGATGTGGTCAGAGCATTGTAGTTATAAGAATTCAAAATCAGTCTTAAAATTATTTCCTACCACAGGAAGACATATCCTTCAAGGACCAGGAGAGAATGCGGGTGTAGTAGATATTGGTGATGGTTTAGCAGTGGTATTTAAGATTGAATCTCATAATCATCCTTCAGCTATTGAACCTTTTGAAGCATCAGCTACTGGTGCAGGTGGATGTATTCGAGATATCTTTACAATGGGTGCAAGGCCTATTTGCCTTTTAGATTCTTTACGTTTTGGTAGATTGACTGAACCAAAAGTTCAATATTTATTAAAAGAAGTAGCCAGAGGTTTTAGCAATTATGCTAATGTTGCAGAGATACCAGTTGTAGGAGGTGAGATCTATTTTGATGAATCCTATGAAGGAAATCCTCTGGTCAATGCTATGACTGTAGGTTTCATGCCTCATAAGAATTTGACGAGAGCTGAAGCAGTAGGTGTAGGTAATCTCGTCTTAATCGTTGGAGGTGCTACTGGTAGAGATGGAGTAGCAGGAGCCGCCTTTGCCTCTTCGGGTTTAGATGAAGAGTCAGAAAAAAAACGTTCAGCAGTAGCCATTGGTGATCCAGAGATGGGCCGCCTACTTAGAGAAGCTTGTTTGGAGTTGATTGAGAAGAGCTTGGTAGTAGGAATGCAGGATATGGGTGCAGCTGGTCTTACTTGTTCTACCTGCGAGACTGCCTATAAAGGAAAGACAGGAATAGAGATAGACATATCTTTGGTTCCTCGGAAAGAAAAAGGAATGAATTCTTATGAAGTAATGCTTTCTGAGTCTCAAGAGAGGATGTTGGTAATCATTGAGAAGGATAGATTAGAAGAAGTCAAAGGAATATTCTCAAAGTGGGGAGTACCTGCTACAGTTATAGGTAGAGTTACAGATGATGGATTTGTGAGGATAAAAGAATCTGACAAAATAGTAGCTGAAATCTCCGCAAAAGCTTTAGTTGAGGCACCTGTCTATGAGAGAGAAGAAAAGGCCCCTGAGTATTTAAAAATAACCAGGGATTTTGATATCAGTTCTATCAAAGAACCTTTAGATTACAATGAAGTGCTTTTGAAAGTCCTATCTTCTCCTTCTATATGTAGCAAAGAATGGGTTTACAAAAAAGCTGATCCAAATTTAGCCGGAAATCTTTTGGTTGGTCCTGGCTCAGATGCAGCAGTAATTCAGATTCCTCAAACAGAGAAAAGGATTGCCGTAACTGTAGATTGTAATGCGGTCTATATCTATCTTAATCCTTTTGTGGGAGGAATGATTGCAGTAGCGGAAGCTGCAAGGAATATAGTCTGTGCAGGTGCAAAGCCTTTGGCTATTACTGATGGCATAAATTTTGGCAATATAAAGAATCCTGAGGTATTTTGGCAATTAAAACAGGCGATTTTAGGGATTGCAGAGGCCTGTAAAGTGCTTGATACACCAGTAGTAAGTGGAAATGTAAGTCTCAATAATGAAAATCCTAAGGGTTCAGTTGATCCTACTCCCATAATTGGAATGGTAGGTTTAATCGAAGAAGGTGTAAGGCCTGTGAGCCAGTATTTCAAGAACTCAGGTGATGTAATCTTTCTATTAGGTGAGACCAAAGAAGAGTTAGGTGGAAGTCAGTATTTAAAAGAAATCTATAATTTAAAGAAAGGTGACAGTCCAAGTATTGATTTGGAGACAGAGAAGAATCTTCAGAAAGCTGTACTTGAGATGATAAAGAAAGATCTAATCAATTCAGCCCATGATTGTTCTGAAGGAGGTTTGGTGATTGCATTGGTTGAGTCTTGTATATCTTCTCCTGAGGTCAAATTAGGAGCTACTATCGATTTGAGTAGTTTACCAAAGATACGTACAGATGCACTTCTATTCGGTGAATCTCAATCGAGGATTCTTATAAGTTCTGATCCCCAAAAGAAAGAAGAGATAAAAAGAACAGCTAAAATCTATAATGTGCCAATTTGGGAGATTGGTAAAACTGGCGGAGATCGTTTAACTATAAATGAGTGGATAGACATTGACATAGAAACCCTTGACAAAAGCTGGAGAAAGACGATAGAAGATTTCTTAAAAGTATGAGGAGGATGTATGCCGAGACTGACTTACAAGAGAGCAGGTGTAGATATTGAAAAAGCAGACAAATTCATAGAAAAGATAAAACCATGGATAAGAAAGGGCAGAACCGAACGTTTTGCTGGATTATTTGAGTTTGCTAAAGATGAATATCAGAAGCCGGTCTTAGTCTCCTCATCAGATGGGGTGGGGACAAAATTAAAGATTGCCATTCTCATAAATAAACATGATACTGTAGGAATAGACTTGGTAGCGATGAATGTAAATGATGTCTTAGCTTTAGGAGCAAAGCCCCTCTTCTTCTTAGATTATATCTCAACTGGAAGATTAGAGCCGAATGTCTTAGTTGGAGTAGTTAAAGGAATAGTTGAAGGCTGTAAACAGGCAGAATGTGCATTGATTGGCGGTGAAACTGCTGAGATGCCGGGAATGTACAGAATAGGAGATTATGATTTAGCTGGTTTCTGTGTAGGAGTAGTAGAGAAAAATAAGATTATTAGTGGAAGAGATATAAAGGCCGGTGACAGAGTGATTGGTTTAGCTTCAAATGGATTACATTCAAATGGCTTCTCTTTAGTAAGGAAGGTCTTCTCAGAAGAAGAACAAAAAAAGATGTCGAAAGAATTACTCAGACCAACAAGGATCTATGTAAAAGCAGTCTTAGAATTAATCAAAAGATTTAAGATCAAAGGAATTGCCCACATCACCGGAGGCGGTTTCTATGGTAAAATTCCTCCTATATTACCAAGAGGGATATCGGTTAAATTGTTTAAGGGCTCTTGGCGTGTGCCAGAGATATTCAAGTTAGTCCAAGATAAAGGAAATGTAGAAGAGAAAGAAATGTATAAGACTTTTAATATGGGAATTGGTATGGTCTTAGTTGTAGAAGAAGAATCTGTGGAGGGAATAAAGAAAGAACTCTCCAAATTCAAATTAAATTCCTGGGTAATCGGAGAGACAATTAAAGGAAACAGAGAAGTAATAATGGATTAATGAAGTAAATTTCTGTTATGCTTCAAATCATCCCATCGTTCTTAAGAATGATAGAATGAGAGAAGATTTTTTTAGGAAATTTTATTTAAAGAAATCGAAAAATTATGGAGATCTTAGTTATCGATGGATACCAAAAGAAGATAACTCTTGATCAGTTAAAAGAGATTTCTGAAGATTTTGGTGGACTCGTAAAAGCTGTAGTTGATATTGAAAAAAGAATAATGGCAATAGGAGGAGAACTACATTCTGACGAAGAAGCTTTTCTCTTGGAGAGAGATTCTCAACAGAGAAATCTTTGGGGAATCAATCTTTATCCTGAATTAGAAGGAGAAGAATTCATCGAATTTGATTCAGTTATTAATCTTCGCCCTATGTATGGTAATCGCACACGCCAAATAGAAGATGAAAATATCAGAGAAAAAATTAAAGAGATTATAAATTCATCGATCTTAACATGAGTTATCAACATCAACAGTTAGCAAAAGGTGAGTGGTTTAGGCTTTCACTCGTTGAGCAATTAGCTAATGTAGGAAGTGAAGTAGAGCGAGCAATCAATCAGAGAAAGAAAGGTAATATAAAATACAGCCAGTTAGCATTTGAGCGGGCATTAGAACTTTTGAGTTTGACTATAGATGATCCTAAAAACAGATTTCGCCTAAAAGAACCTCTACGTCTCTATGAGTTACTCGTTGATTACTTTGCAGGTGATAACTCCTACGGTTCTTCAGATCAACTTTGGCATAACTACTTTTTGGTGTTTGCTTATGCTGCGAGGAATAAAAGATTAAAAGCTATTGCTTGAGAGAAATAGTACGCTTCAGAAACTAATGATTAGGTTTAGGAAGATAAATCTTCACCATTTCCGCCTTAGGAGATGTATCAAACTACAATGAATTATTTCAAAAATGCTGAGCTGGGGAAAAGAATTCTTTTCACTTTATTTTTTCTCTGCATTTATAGATTAGGCCATTTCATTCCTCTACTTGGGCTTAATATAAATTCGATCGCTGAGATTTTTAATCATATTCTGCAGACTCAAGGCAATACAATATTTGATATGGCGGGTCTATTTTCAATTGGTAGCACTATGGGAAAAATGACTATTTTTGCTATTGGAATAGCACCTTATATTAATTCTGCAATTATAGCTCAATTACTAACCATCTTCGTTCCCAAATTAAGACATTTAGTAAATGGAACCGAAGGGGATAGAAACATATATATTAGATGTGTATTAGTATTGACTATAGTATTGAGTATCATTCAGTCGTTTCTTATTAGTCTATGGTTAGAGAGGCTTTATTATTTTGGTTATTCTGTAGTCGATCAACCCGGTTTTAGTTTTAGATTAATAACTACCATAACCTTAACCGGTTCTACCTTATTAATTATTTGGCTAAGTGAATTAATTAATCAAAAAGGAATTGGTAATGGTGTTGCTTTATTGATCTTGTCTGAAGTTTCCCCTAATTTTATGCGAGCAGTATCTCACTGTTGGAATTTGGTATATAGAAAGCAGCTAGACTTTACCACGTTATTGTTCATGGGAATAATATTTATATTTCTGATAATCGTAGCAATTATCTTTACCGAAGCAAGAAAAAAGATCCCCCTTTCTTTTAAAAATTCAGGATCTAATTACAAAAAGGAGGATAAATCTATCGCCTTCCTTCCGTTGAGATTTGGGCTGACAGGAACGCAGCCTTTGATTTTGGCTCATCCTTTGATTTGGGCTCATTTTGTAATAATAACATCTATTGCAAAAACAGAAAGAGAGTTCATCAACCTTTTTCTATATGTAGTTTTTATTGCAATCTTTACTTATTTGTATACTTTAGTTGTTTTTCGACTGCGTAAGATTGCTAGAGATTTTAGAAATGTAGGAGCATCTGTACTAAATTCAAACACAACTATTCTAAATTATCTTATTAATGTGAGGAATAGGAATATTCTATTTACAGCGATTTTTCTATCGATAATGACACTTTGCCCTATTATTACCACGAAGTTATTTGACATACCTTATTTGATTACAGATTTTTTAGGAGGTATAAATCTTTTGATTATAGTTGGTGCAGTATTAAACATCAAAGAATCCGTAGATTTTTACCTTGTCAAACGTGAGCAGAGGGTAGAAGGAATTTACAGTACATTTGATGAAATTGAAGCCGCCTTATTAAGAGAATTTTTTAATAATAGAGGAATACCTTGTTTAATACAATCTCTAAGATTCATTTGGGGTTTACCTATAAGGACAAACATCGATAGGTTTATACTCTACGTTAATAAAGATAACTTAGAAGAAAGTAAGCACATATTGGATGAAATACAAAGATTGAGTGAAGAGACAAAGGTTGAAATTAAGGTACCCAAAGACCAAGCAATAATTCAGAGGCAAGACCAAAATGTCAAAGTTTTAGATTTATTTAAAGAAATCTCTTGGCCTTGTAGAGGAAGAATTACTAAACTAACTATCTTCATTTTTATTGTATTTTTATCTTTATTTATCTTGATCAGTATCATTGACTTTATTCTCTTAAAATTGATCCTGATAAGATAAGATTGGAGAAGGAAAAGATGAGGAGTTTTTTTGGCTTTCTTTCTATTTTTTGTTGTTATTGTTTTGCAGATTCCATCCACGATGTAGCGAAGGACGGAGATTTGACAGAGATAGAGAATTTAGTTGAACAGGGTATCCCTATCGACTTAAAAGACGATCGTTTCTACGGAGCGACACCTTTACATTTGGCTGCATTGGAAGGACATATCGAAATAGGAAAATATCTTATTGAGACCCGACTTTGACAGATAGAACCTAATTTTCTCCTTAAATTTAATCCTTCCGTCGGAAAAATAAACTATCCTACCATATTTTTTCAAAAATCATAGTGGCAAATTAGGGGTCTTTACATCAACCTCATATTAGACCAATGGTTAGAGGTAAATATCCGGTAGAGGTAGAATTCGGTCCAAAAGCACTCCTAAGTTGTAAAAACAGGTTTCTATTCTTAGATAATCTCCAATTTAACAATGTCTCTGATACTTAAATCTTAGAGATGTTGCCATCAAAAGTTATCAAGGGGGATTTGGTCATACACCTACTTAAATTCAGCTACAGACAGAGGTCTCTGGTCATTACAGAACCAATCTCTAAAGCTTGAAAAGCTATGGTATACCAAAGTTTGCCATAGAAAACAAAGGT
>DDKR01000136.1 GCA_002340085.1 Candidatus Omnitrophica bacterium UBA2593 | reverse complement strand
AGAAAATATGAAGAAGTCAGAGGTTACACTACTCCCAGACGCTCCTTCTATATAGGTAGTAGAATAGTTTTTTAAGTGTACAATTTTTTCTACCTTTCCACTCCCGGAGTGTAAAAAGGGTAAGGAGACATATCCCTATAAATTCTACTCCTTCAGAAGAAGTTACAAAGTAACATTTTGTTTTCCTCAGAGAAGATCAAAAAACAAACAACTACTCCCAAAATAACCTGAATTCTTTTGATTAGAGTTTTTTTAGGGGCGTTAATTATTTACCACTATGATTTTTGGGAAATATGATGAGACAGCTTATCTTTCCGACGAGAAGATTAAATTTAAGGAGAGAATATTGGCTCTATCTGTCAAAGTCGGGTTTCAAAGACTGTGTTAAGGGTTTTTTAGCATTAAATATTTAGAAATTGTTCTCTGGGTATACGTTTTGGTAGTGGCCTTCAAA
The DNA here is from genome assembly GCA_002340085.1 of Candidatus Omnitrophica bacterium UBA2593. Taxonomy (GTDB): domain Bacteria; phylum Omnitrophota; class Gorgyraeia; order Gygaellales; family UBA2593; genus UBA2593. Next base: position 8,132 of record DDKR01000136.1, on the reverse strand, counting down.
TACCTTTGTCTTCCAGAGAAGTATCAGAATTGGACAATTTCTATGCTTCGCAGAAATCCCTGGTAGTTACCAGCAGAGTGGGTTCATCCCAAAAACCGCAATCAGCTTCGTTTATCGATTCGGTCTCCTTATCAGAGCGTCTTCCAGCACGTTCAAAGAACAGTTACCACAATAAAGTCATTGACATAAATCTGACAAATTTGCAAATGAAATGCTTAAATCATCCGACAATAAAGACTAAAATATAGCATTTTTAGGTATTAGCAAAATTAAATACTTTCTCGACGTATTTATTAACAACCTCTGCTAACCTTTTTGCACGCTCTATTCTAATTTGGTAGGTATTCTTACGATCTCTTGTTTTCCAATTAGTTGCATCTTTAAAATCTATATTCATTTTTATTCTATTCTCATATACATCTGTAAATGGCTCTATACCCAAGATAGATATATTCACATAGGAAACATACTGTCCATTTCTCTTCACCAACTCACAGGTCTGCTGAAAATCTTCCTCCTCCTCCCCAGGAAATCCTAACATTAGATTAATCCCTGGCTTTATTCCGGCCCTATAGGTATTTAATAATATTCTATCAATAGTAGAAACATCGTAATCTTTATGCATTAAATTCAATACCTTTTGTGAGCCACTTTCTATCCCATAAGCAATTTGCTTACAGCCTGCTTTTACCATCTTGATTAAAAATTCCTCTGTCATACGACTATCAATCCTAGCCATACCCCACCATCCTACTTGAATGCCCTCAGAGATGACTCTATCACAAAATTCTGATAAAAATCTTATGTTTCCATTCATAAGAGAATCATTTAATGAAAAACACCAAATATTATATTTTCTTTTCATCAATTCTATCTCCTCAATGACATTATCTACACTTCTGCATCTAAATCTCTTCCAATATACCCTTTCAAAGCAAAAAGCACATCTACCAATACAACCTCTGCTAAAAATAAGGGGTAATTGTCCTTTCTCTTTATATTTGTATAGAGGAAATACATCATAATCAGGAAAAGGCATCTCATCGATATTACTGATCAAATTAAATCTATCATACCCTAATAAAATATCATTTTCTTTAACTACTATACCTTCGGCTGGCTCTATCTTTTTATCATTACTTATGTAAGAAATTATCTTGTATAGGCTCTCTTCGCCCTCACCAAGTACCAATGCATCTGCATAATCAAATATCCCATAATTACCTAGCCCAAATAATCTATAGGTCTCTGGTCCCCCAAATATAATTCTTGCCCCATTATTTTTAGCCTTAATCTCTTTTGCTAACCTCAATGTAGAATAGACATTTGTAGATAGTAAACTAAACCCGATTATCTGTGGCGATGTCTGACATATTTGACCTACCCACTCCCGAATAATCGATTCATTTACCAAATTTATAGAATTGTATCTGTTCTCATCCAACCAATCAATATCACATTGTGAATCCCATAAATTTTTCTTTTTATCATCAACTCTAAAATATAAATCTATATTGAAGTCAAAGCAAACTACCTCTATATTCCTCTTAGCCAAATAGGTAGTTAAATAGGCGAGTGAAAGGGGTGGTCTATCTGGATTAACCTGTGGACAAATAACTAAAACAACTTTTATTTTCATAAGTCATTTACTGAGCAATATCAGCTTCTAAATCTATATTCTAATAATGCAGACAATATAAAAAAAGCATCAAAAAAAGAGATTTTTTTACCTTCCTTAAATTTCCTTCCTTGATATGAAATAGAAACTTCCATAATCTCAAATCCTTTTTTTCTAATCTTTGCGGTTATCTCTGCGCAAATATCAAACCCATTGCGGCAGAGAGAAATACCCATCAGTGCTTCTCTTCGGAAAGCCTTATAGCAAGTCATTAAGTCCGTTAGATGTGCATCGTAAAGAATATTACAAAGTAATGTACCTAATCTATTACCAATATGATTGATTATATACATGCCCTTTAGACAACTTGTAGGCAAATAACGTGAACCGTATACAACTGTTGCACGACCTTGAATAATTGGGTCGATTAATTTGATATACTCCTGTGGATTATATTCGAGATCGGCATCCTGAAATATAATTATATCTCCAGATGAAAAACCTATTCCTTTTCTTAAGGCACTCCCTTTACCTTTACGACCATCATTATTAATCAAAATTATTTCAGGAAAATTTTTACATACAATTTCATATGTTCTATCTTCAGAATTATCGTTGACAACTATAATTTCCTTTTCTATCTTTAATTGAGCGAAATTAACGGACAAAATACGTCTTAATAATTCAAATATAGTTCTCTCTTCATTATATGCCGGGATAATAATCGACAATTTCATTTTATCTTCTGTATATATAATTTCTTACCCACTGGTTATCCAAACAACACCTATAGAACCTTTTGCATTTCTTAAGTACACTCTCATCTGGATAATGATTCTCGTATATTTTACGAAATCCTTTAGATTCTAATATCTTGCATAGATTTGTTTGGCGCCAAATACCCTTATCATATACACGGTAGTAGTATGCACCATCCTGAACTACAACGTAAGTGGTGCCATGTAAATTAAATTTAGTCATTCCATCTACTTCCTCACCCCAATTTTCATTGTAGACTATCTGACCATCCTTTACATAAGCATAGACCGGTAGAACAGTTGCCTTTTTGTCCAAAAATAAACCTTTATAACTTATGTAATTATGCATAACATATAGATTATCGTGTTCTCCAGTTAAACGGTTAATTTCATCTATTGTCTGCAAAATTCCTTGACATGTAATCATCATCTCCATATATTTATTGTCAGCTCTTGCTAAATATCCATATTGACTAGAATAGTCAAAGTGTATATTTAATAAATTAGACTTTAAACATAAAAATACAAAATATACTAACAAGAGAGTATAGGGCAATTTAATAATAATCTTCTTTAAAAAAATTGCTGATTTAGAAATAGCAGTAGCATAAAAAGGGATTATAAAAGGATACCAATAACTCATTACATCTTTAAAGAGATGGAGAAGTAAAAGTGAAGAGGAGATAAAGAATAGTATAAAGATATCTGGAACCTTTCGTGAGTATAAAAGATGCAACAATGAAAATAATAGTAAAATGATTCCATATCTTGAGAGGAATCTTGTATGTGTCAAAACCAATCCCTCTCTCATTGTCTCTGAACCAACTTTAAGCATAAAGGAGGAAAAAGAATGAGGCATGTCACTGATAAACTTTTTAGAATTAGGTATAAGCCAAGTTGACCAAATCAATAAAGATATGAAAAAATAGAGTAGTATTTTGGAAATGATTTTACTGTTTCCTCTGTGTTCTTCTGTCACAAAAGTAAATATAATACCTGGGATTGCTAAAAATCCTATGGGTTTACTTAACATTGCGCAAGAAAGAAAAATAGCAGAAGTGAAAAAATAAGATTTCTTTTTATTTTTCTTCCAATCAAAAAGAAAATTAAATGCTTCTAACATAAAAAAGGTAGCTGGAATCTCAGCTGAAATTCCATAACTCATGCTAACCTGAATTGGTATTATAGATACAAGAAATGCTGAAAAGAGTGTAATTTTTTTATTATCATAAACTCTCGCTGCAAACCTTGCAGTCGATATGATAACCAAAAGACCAAATATTACTGTTAAAAAATATTGGACCTTTAGAGAAGGAAAAACTAAATAGAGCAATGCACGTAGGTTTGGCAAAAGCCAACCATACCAACCTGATAAAAAGAATGGTGCCCAACAGGCAGTATAAGAAGGCCAAGGTTTAATGCATCTTGCAATCTTTACCGCTTCAGTAAATAAAATAGCATCATTTTCTACTAAAGTTTCGCCTCTAAAAGAAGAGCGAAGCAAAAAACCTAAAAAGACTATAAAAATAAGAAGAATACTGTATCTTTTATTCACTTATTATTTTCTTTAACTCTTCTAATCGTCTTTTACGAAGATCGTAAGTATTTAAATTATCTTTTGTTTGCCATTTCAATTGCCAATCAGGATCACTGTATTCAATGGGTAAGATATTAAATTCATCTAGATGATTGTATACATATGAACCCTTTAATAAAAGAAATGTTGGTAATTCTATATGGATAGTGTATCTCTTGCATTCTCTAACGAAATCTTTGGTCTCTTCAAAATCGTCTTCCGTTTCACCAGGGAAACCTACAATTATGTTGAAGATGGTATCTATACCTACTTCGAAAGTGCTACGGATTATCTCTTTAGCTAATTCAGGCGTATAATAATCCTTCCGCATTAATCTCAAAATCTTACTACTGCCACTCTCTACACCATAACTAATTAAATTACAGCCTGCTAGTTTCATTTTGCGCAATAAATCCTTAGTCATTTCTTTACAAATTGTTCCTTGTCCACCCCATTTAACTTTAACTTTATTGGAGATCAATAAATCGCATAGCTCGTTCAGCAACCCTATGTCACCGTTTATTAAAGAATCGTTGAACCAAAAAGTCTCTATCTCGGGGTACAGCTCCAACTGATATTTTATCTCTTCAAGAGTATTTTGAGCGCTCCTTCTACGGTATTTTCTCCAATGAGTACTCTCGTTACAAAAACTACATCTATTTATACAACCTCTACTTGTAGCAATAGGTAATAACTTTTTTGCATATTTTTCTAAACTAAACTTAGAATAATCTGCAAAAGGAATTCTATCTAAATCTTTTATAAGTTTACCATCTCCCCCATCTACTATTATGTTATTTTCCATGCGAGATCCAAATCCAGAATACTGAACTTTTCCTTCTTTTTCTATAGTATTTATTAACTGAGGAAATAACTCTTCGCCTTCTCCAAAACAAACAAAGTCTAAAAATTGGAAATCTTTCAATATCCCTATACCATAACAGTTTCTAAAACACAGTGGCCCCCCAAAGACGATTATTTTACTTTTATCTCTTTCTTTTATCCTCCGTGCAATTTCAAGACTAGAAAATTTAGAAGTACTCTGCACAGAGAAACCAATAATTTGTGCAGGAGAATTAACTATTGAATCAATAAGTTTATTAATGTAAGGTTCGTATTCGTTTATAAAATTTAATACCTTTTCTTTTTCGTACCAAGCATAACCTCTAAAATCCATTGACCATGATTCATCACTAATTATAGAATCATCTTGCTTCATAATTTCTTTACAAAATCTATACAATTCAATGTTTAAATCAAAACATATTACTTCGTGCCCACTTTTTTCTAAAGCAACTACCAATAGTGCTAATGCATAAGGTGGACTCTCAGTTGTCCATGCGGGGCACTGCACAAGTGCAACTTTCATAAACTACCCCGAAAAGAATTCTCCTTTCACTTTATATCCATGTAACAATTACTCGCACAAGTTAAACATCTATGTGACAAGTGTTTTAATGTGAAAGGTATTCTGGAATATATTTTTCCAAAAGGCTCTTTGGTGACGTTGCCGACCCAGCCATCTCTAAAGTTACCACATACGTATGTTTCGCCATTTGGTTCCAAAAGGAAAGCTTTACCATTCCTAAAAGCACAATTGCCACTCCTTTTGTTTGTCTTAAGCCAAGTAAGAAGAAATTTTATGTAAGAGGAGTTTAATTCTTGACTTTGAGATAGCTCTTCTAAAGAAGAAATTACTATCTCTTTCTCTTTTTGATCTAATTCAAATTCTCTTCTAAGATGAAAACTCTCTACCCCAATCTCAGAAATTGCAGCTAAGGTAAAGTTAATTCCTATATCTTTTTGCTTTGCATACTCTCTTATCTCTTTTATTGCAAAATAATTTAATTTACTTATGGTCATATTAAATCCAATAGAAAAAAAAGGGTATAATAATATTAACTCTTTCAGGCCATCTATTGTCTGTTCAATTTTATCAAATATACCCGGAACTCCCCTTACCTGCTCATGAACCCCACCTACGCCATCCAAAGAAATACTTACAGTCAACTTAACATCTGTTGGTAAAAGTATAGTTAAAATCTGTTCAATTTGATCGATGATCTGCAAAGTATTGACTCCATTGGTAGATATGTCAATACGCTTAAGATGGATACAATTTTTTAAAATTATCTTAATAATCTCAATAAGGCCAGGATGTAATGTAGGTTCGCCACCGGTAATATTAATGATTTCTAAGTTATTACGAATCAGTTGTTCATTAAACAAATTTTGAATCTCGGTAAGAGAGAATTCTTTAAACCAGTCTTGTTTTGCCCAAATATAACACATTCTGCAGCGTAAATTACACTGAAAAGAGATAAAGAAGACCATAATCTTTGGCTTAGGAAGAAATAACACCGCTATTTAATACTTTCTCATATACTTCTAAATTTCTCTTAGCTACAGCTAAAGGTGAATATATATCTTCAATATATTCTCTTGCCCTATTACCTAAATCTTGCTGGAGTTCTTTATCATCTAATACCTTTATTATAGCCTTTGACAATTCCAAAAAACTTCCTGCTGGAACTAAAATTCCATTAACCTTATCTTTAATAATCTCAGGAATCCCTCCTACCTTACTGGCAATAACCGGCTTTCCACAAGCCATTGCCTCCAAGATTACATATGGCTGATTTTCCCAGAGGGAAGGAACAACACAAAGAGCGCATTGTTGATAATAACTGAGTAATTTATATGGAGGTATCTGATCAACAAACTCTATAGAATCTCTGATTCTAAGTTGATTTATCTTCTCTATAAGATACGGCTTCATTCCACAGTCACTACCAATAAAAACAAATTTTACCTGAGGAAATTTTTCTAAGACATAAGGTACGGCGCGTATCAAAATATGAACACCTTTACGAAATTCAAGTCTGCCTACATATAAAACAGTTTTAGTATCATAGAGACTATGATTTGGCTTAAAAAATTCGATATCAATGGGATTTGCTACCATACAGATATCCCTAAATTTTATCTGGTAATATTTTTGAGTTAAACTAACGACTGCTTGACTAAGCCCGATAACCCTATCGGCACAACAAATCCACCATTCCTCTAATCTTTCTATTAAGTGGCGATCTCTTGTCTGTGGCTGGTGGTTTAATTTATATACAATGCCTTCGGGTGCATGAAGTTTAATCACCAAAGGTGGTTTTTTTTGAAAAAGATAGTACCAAAATCCTTCTGCACGTGCCTCACAACTCTCTATTATCTCAATTCTGTATTTAGAGACTAATTCTTTAATCTTTTGAGAAACCGCATAACTATACTCCAATCTCTCTATAAAGCCTTTTAATTTTTCTCTAATAGGATTAAAAAAGCGAATTTTCTTTGATTTTATCCTAAAGACATACACTCCTTGGTCTAAATATTCTAAAGGATGTTCTCCTGCTTCGGTAATAACAAGAGCTTGATGACCCATCTTTGTTAGAAGACGTGACATCTCATAAATATATGCTCCAACGCCACCAATCTGATTAGGAGGATAATCACGAGAAAGAAAAAGAATATTCATTTTCTAAAAATTTTTTTTAATTTAAGTGGAATTACCACAAAGATAGAAAACCACACTAAAATAAGAAACAGTAAGATACTGCTATAAATTGCCTGCCACATTATCCTAAAAGATGTAAATGAGCTCATTGCTTGTATATTAGCTGTATGTACAAAATAAAGGTTAATTTTTTTGGTTCCGCTAAGCATAGCTAATAATTTGGCTTTTCTGTACCTTCCATAAAAGGGATCTCCTACAAGAATAACTACTTCATCAAATTTTGTTTTCTTAAGTTTAAAGAGTAATTCTAAGTAGGTGAATCCTTTTAACTTATTATAACTTGGACTATAGAAAATCTTTTCATCGATATTTTGATTATTAAAAAGCTTTTTGTAATCTTTTTCTGGTAAATTTGCAACCATATATATGATCGCATTTGGATCAGACTTTCTAAAATATTCTAAAGCCTTCTCAGTATCTTTTACTTCTATATAAAAAGGCTTAATAATCAAGATTCTTTTTTGTTTAGTGGTCTTTGGCTTAGACTTTAAATGTTTAATTACGTTTAAGACTCTCCAAATTGGCCGGGCAATAAACCGATAAGTCTCAGAATTATATATTTGATTGATTTGATTCTTTAAGGTTAAAATTTCTTGGTCTTTTTGGGAGAGGAGG
>DDKR01000040.1 GCA_002340085.1 Candidatus Omnitrophica bacterium UBA2593 | reverse complement strand
AACCAATCCCTAAATAACAGATAACCACTATATCTTTTTTAATCTTTCAATCGCCTCTCTTATTCTCTCTTTGTCTACTGTAAGGGAAAATCTAATATATCCTTCACCATATCTACCAAAACCTATTCCTGGAGTAACTACAATATCTGTCTTTTCTAAAAGATAAGCAGAAAACTTTAAAGAATCGCCCTCTTTAGGTATCTTTACCCATAGATAGAATGTTGCCTTTGGTTTAGTTGTATTCCAACCCAATGAATTCAATCCTTCAACTAAAATATCTCTTCTCTCCTGATATAATCTACACATCTTCTCAAGATGCTCTTGAGGGCCTTCTAAAGCAGAGATTCCTGCAATCTGAATAGCTGTAAATATTCCTGAATCGATATTTGATTTTACCTTTGCTAAGGCGCTTATTATCTCAGAATTCCCACATACCCAACCAATCCTCCATCCAGTCATATTGTATGTCTTAGACAATGAATGAAATTCAATACCGATTTCTTTTGCACCTTCGGTCTCTAAAAAACTCTCTGGCCTATAACCGGCAAAGGTAATCTCTGAATAAGCAGCATCATGGGCAATAACCGTATTGTATTTAAAAGCAAAATCTACGATTTTTCTAAAAAACTCCTTTGTAGCAACAGCTGCCGTAGGATTATTAGGATAGTTCAAAAACATAAGTTTTGTCCTTTTCTTAATCTTTAGAGGGATCTCTTTTAAATCTGGTAAGAAAGCATTTTCCCTTAATAAAGGTAAGGAATAAGGTATTCCTTCAGCTAAAATTACACCTGATCTATAAGCCGGATAACATGGATCAGGTATAAGTGCATAATCTCCTCTGTTCAAAACAGCTAAAGGAAGATGAGAGATTCCTTCTTTTGAACCGATCAAAGGATGAATCTCTTTATCCGGGTCTAAGTTGACATTAAATCTCTTCCTATACCATTCTGAAATTGCATATCTGAATTCTGAAAGTCCTTGGTCTAAAGAATATCTATGTGTCTTAGGATCTTTCACTGCTTGACATAATTTTTCGATGATATGATTAGGTGTTGGTAGGTCTGGATCTCCAACTCCAAGATCGATGATATCCCTTCCTTCTTTTCTTGCTTTTTGCTTTGCTCTATCGAGCTCTACAAAAAGATAAGCTGGAATAAAAGAAAGTCTCTTAGAAATTGTAAAATTCATCTCTTAAATAATACATCATCCATAGAGTAAAGGCCATTTCTTTTGTTGACTACCCATTTTACAGCTTCCAACGCACCTTTTGCAAAGATATCACGCGTCTTTGCTGAATGAGATAATTTTATTGTATCAAAAGCAGAATCAAGGATTATCTCATGGTCTCCGACAATTTCATCCTCGCGGATAGATTTTATATCCTTTATCTCTAGGCCTTCTTCTCTTACAATCTCAACCAACCTCTTTGCTGTCCCAGAAGGTGCGTCTTTTTTGTGGATATGATGGGCTTCAGTGATATTCGCACTATAATCAGACAGAATCTCTGCTGCTTCTTTTGTCAATCTAAATAGTAGATTTACTGCTACTGACATATTTGGTGAAAAGACTATGGGGATGTCTTCAGATGCTCTTTTTACTATCTCTTTCTGCTCATCAGATAATCCAGTTGTGCCAATGACTACTGGCTTCTTATACTTTAAAGCAAAATTTAGATGTTCAAGAGTAGCCTGAGGATTTGTAAATTCTACTAAGACATCTGTATCTTTTATCTCCTCAGGGGTATCAGAAATTTTTATTTCTCCTACCATCTTTCCAATCATTGAATGATCCTTTTTCTCTAAACCCAAGATAACCTTTATCTCTCTATCTGCAGATGCTAAAGAGATTATCCTTGAACCCATCTTTCCACAAGCTCCACTTACAACTAACTTAATCATCTTAATACCCCATAATCTCTTAATGCCTTCTTTAATTTTTCTAAATTCTCTTCTGATATAGAGGACAAAGGGAGCCTTAGATCCGGCTGACATAAACCTAACAAACCCATGGCTGTCTTTACTGGTATGGGGTTTGTCTCCAAAAACATCGCTTTAATTAAGGGCAAAAGCTTATAGAAAATTTCTTGCGCTCTCTTTAAATTTCCTTTCTCAAATTCAGAGATCATCTTAGAAACATCTTGGGGTACAATATTTGCAACTACAGAGATTACCCCTACTCCACCAATTGCTAAGACTGGTAAAATCAAGCTATCATCTCCTGAGATCAAATCAAAATCAGGCCCACAAAGTGCTTTTATCCTTGCCATCTGTTCTAAAGAACCTGAAGCCTCCTTTATTCCTACAATGTTCTTGCAATCCTTAGCTAATTTTGCTACTGTCTCAGGCTCAATATTTACTGCTGTCCTTGAGGAGATATTATAGAGGATTATAGGAATCTTTACCGATTCAGCGATTGCTTTGAAGTGAAAATATAGTCCTCTCTGTGTGGGTTTGTTGTAATAAGGTGAAATCTGTAAAGAGGCATCTATACCTACTTTCTCTGCATGCTTTGTTAACATTATCGCTTCTTCAGTAGAATTTGAACCAGTCCCTGCAATTACAGGTACTCTTCTCTTTGTTTGCTCAACTGTAATTTCAATAACTTTATTATGTTCTTCAAAAGATAAAGTTGCAGATTCACCAGTCGTACCACATGGCACAATTGCAGATGTACCGTTTTTGATCTGGAATTCGATCAAATCCCTTAAAGTCTTCTCATCAACTCTACCATCTTTAAATGGTGTAACTAATGCTACAATTGAACCCTTAAACATAATATACCCCCTCGTAAACTATCCTCGTCTTTCCCTCAAACCAAACATCATTAAATTTATCACCTACTCTGATAAAATATACTGTTAATATCTCACCACTCCGTGTATGTACAAAAACTTTATCAGCAATATCAGCTTTCAACGCAAAAATGAGTGCAGATGCCACCACGCCCGTACCACAAGCAAGTGTCTCATTCTCTACACCTCTCTCATAAGTACGAACAGCAATAGTATTCTTACCTACTACCTCAACAAAGTCCACATTTGTTCCTTTCGGTCTAAATCTTTTATAATAACGAATCAATCTTCCCAGGCCAAAGACATCTATCTTTTCTAAGTCCAAGACAAATATTACTGTATGAGGTACACCTGTATCAACAAAATTAACCTTTAAATTCCGATTATTTATTCTAATTGGTATATCTAATTTGATATCTTTTGGGTCAATAAGTTTTATTTTGACATTATCTTTTCTTACTCCAGCCTCAGTTATACCTGCTTTTGTTTCTATCTTTATCTGATTTTTAGCCTTATAAAGTGCTACACATCTTAATCCATTTCCACACATCTCAGCTTCTGAGCCATCAGGGTTAAATATACGCATTTTGATATCAGCTATTTTCGATTCTTCCAATAAAAGTAAACCATCTGCTCCAATCCCAAATTTTCTATCACATATCTTCTCTGCTAAGTTTCTTAGAGAAGCCGGAGAACCAGATATCTGATTTACAATAATAAAATCATTACCTGAAGCAACCATCTTTGTAAATTTTATCTTTCTCATTCTATCGTTCTTAAGAATGATGGAATGATTTCTTCTTGAGTTAAATCTTTGTAAGTTTGTCTTTTCCTTATAAGGTATACCTTATCTTTTTTCACCATTACCTCTGCTGCTTTAAGCCTTGAATTATAATTTGAGGACATACTAAATCCATAAGCACCTACACTCATAATAGCTAAGAAACCACCTTCTTTAACTTTTGGTATGTATCTATCTTTAGCAAGAAAATCTGCACTCTCACAAATTGGTCCTACCACATCGACCTTCTCTACATTTTTCATATTTTGGCTGTGATAATGTAAAGGCAAAATACGATGATAAGCTTGGTACAGAACAGGTCTAATCAGATCATTCATTCCAGTATCGACAATGACAAATTTTTTCTGCGGTGTCTTTTTAATGTACAGGACTTTTGTCACCAAAATCGCCGAAGGACCAACAATGAATCGACCTGGTTCAATTATCACCTTTAAATTGACCTTCTTTAGTAAAGGTAAAACTTTTGCTGCAAATTTTTGTGCAGTTTGAGGAGTCTCTTCATCATAAACGATTCCTAAACCACCACCAATATTTAAGTATTCTAAATCTATACCTTCTTTTTTTAGCTGTAAAATAAAATTTACCATCTTCTCTATTGCACTTACAAAGGGAGCTGATTCTGTAATCTGTGAACCGATATGGATATGAAGTCCTTTTATATTTAGATAAGGAAAATTATTGCGCTTCAGAAAAATCTTTTTTGCCGTATCAAAATCTATACCGAATTTATTGGTTATCTTACCTGTAGTGATAAACTTATGTGTCTTGGGCTCAACATCTGGATTGATACGGATAGCTACATTGGTAACTCTATTTAACCTTTTGGCAATACGATTTATATTCTCTAATTCTGATAAGGATTCTGCATTTAAAAATAGAATTTTTTTTCTAATTGCTTCTTCTATTTCTTTGTTGGTCTTTCCTACCGACGCATAGACAATTTTACTTGGTGGACATCCAACTTTAAATGCCCTAAATAACTCACCACCTGAGACAACATCTAAGCCTGCACCTTCATTGACTAAGATTCTTAGAATAGCTAAATTAGAATTTGCTTTTACAGAATAACAAATTAATGGCTTAATTTCCTCAAAGGCATCTTTTAGTTTAAGATAATGATCAATTAAAGTCCTATAACTGTAGACATAGAGAGGCGTACCAAACTGCTCAGTTAAATTCTGAATTTTTATATCTTCACAATAAAGATGATTATTTTTATATTTGAATTCGTGCATCTATTTTAGTCTTTTGCTCCATCTATTAAGCTGCTGAATAACGAATCTTGGATTGGTCCCACCATAGGACTTTTTCGATTTAACTGAGACTTGTATATTAAAAATATTCCTTACATCTAAATCTAACTTATCGGAATATCTCTTCAGTTCGTCTAATTTCAATTCCGAAAATTTTTTATCTTTATCTAAGTAATCTCTCACCATTCTGCCTATAACCTCATGCGCTTTTCCTCGATTGAGACCCTTCTTTATCAAATATTCCATTAAATCTTGAGCGAATAAATCTTCACTCTCTAAAATCTTCTCTATATTTTCTTTGTTTATCTTTAGCTTAGGAGTCATCCTGCTTAGAAGATCTAAGGAATCCTTTACAGAATCTATAGAATTAAAAAGTGCGGGTTTGTCGAGTTGAAGATCCCGGTTATAAGATAGAGGTAAGCCTTTTAAAATTGTAAGAACTGAGAATAAATTTCCATAAATCTCACCCGTCTTTGCTCTAATTAATTCTAAAATATCAGGATTCTTTTTTTGCGGCATGATGCTTGAACCAGTAGAAAACTCATCAGGGAGCTGAATAAAACCGAATTCAGAAGTAGCCCATAGAATAAAATCCTCACAAATTCGAGATAAATGCATAGATAAGATTGCAAGATCTGCTAATACTTCAGCAACAAAATCTCTATCACTCACTACATCTATTGAATTTTGAGAAATTTGAGAAAATCCTAAAACTTTAGTTACATAATCTCTATCAATAGGAAGCGAAGTTCCAGATAAGGCACAAGCTCCTAAAGGCATAACATCTATCCTCTTGAAAGTATCAGAAAATCTTTGCATATCTCTCTCTAGCATCTCTAGATAACATAAAAATTGGTGAGCTAGAAGTACGGGTTGTGCGCGTTGTAAATGAGTATAGCCAGGAATAATTACATCAATATTATCTCTAGCAAATCTTAAGACAGAAAACTGTAAATTTTTAATTTTTAGTCTTAAATTTTTAATTTCATCTTTCAAGTACATCCTTATATCTAAAGAGATCTGATCATTTCTAGAACGAGCGATATGTAGTTTTTCTGCGGTTTCACCAATTATCTTTTCTAATTCATTCTGAATATTTGTATGGATATCTTCTGCAGATTCATCGAAAGAGAATTTGCCTTCATTTATAGAAAGTAAGATTTTCTTTAGTCCTTTAACTAAAATTTCACTCTCAGATTTAGTAATAATCTTTGTCTTTCCTAACATCTTCGCATGGGCAATAGAACCCAAAACATCATACCTTGCTAATCTCCTATCAAAACTGATACTCGAAGAAAACTCCAATGCTTTTTTATCTAATTTTTTCTTAAATCTTCCTCCCCACAACTTCTTCATCTTATCTTTCACCTCAATGAAAAAGGTACATTCACAAAGAGCATCTTTTTCTGATGCCTGCTTACTTTTTTATCTACTGTGTATTTCAAGTTGAAATTGATAAATTCTAAATATTCATCCATCGATAGAGATTTAACTTTAAATATAGGCTGTTTAAATATAGGTAAGTTGAGTTTCTCCATCTTAGATATTTTCAAGTACTATCGAGAATCCTTTGGTAAATCTGTTGTGTCCCAAATTTTAAACATAGCTCTTTAAAACTTTTACTCCTTACATTTATTTTGTTAATCCTTATTAAATTAATAATATCGGGAATATCTTTAGTAGAACGAAGCTTAGGATTGTATTTGACAGCATGAAGTTTAAGGGCAATCAAATGTTCTAATGAAGGGACCCTGAATTCACAGCCAGCAATGCTTGTCTTTTGACTATCCTTGATAATTTTAGAGAACGTCTCTTCGTCGACAAACATAAAATCAATATCCATCATTAGGGGGCTTTTATTAGAAGTCAAGCGAGCAAAAACTTCCTGACTATAATCTAATTTATAACCCACCGCTTTTAATAAGTCTAATGTCTTTTGAAAATCCTCTTCTTTAATAAGAAGATCGATATCTACAGTTTGGCGTGTATACTTATAGAAATTAATGGCGAATCCCCCAATTAAAATGAAAGATACATCTGTTTTTTTAGATATATCTGAAAGAAGATGAAATGAGCTCTGATAATTCATCTCTTATAAGGCATACTCCATATCTTTATAAAACCTTCGGACAATTTCTGATTGAATTTATCTTCTTTTGTATAGGTAGCTAATTCTTTTCTGTATAGAGAGAATTTAGATCTTCTCGATATAACATCACAACTTCCTTTGTAGAGTTTTAAGATAGCGGCTCCAGTCACATTCTTTTGTGTCTCCTCAATGAATCTATCTAAACAGACCTTCAAGGGAGAATACCATAGACCATAATAGATCAATTCAGAGTACTTTAAAGAGATGATCTCTTTAAAATGTAGGAGCTCTCTATCTAAGACCAAGGATTCTAATTCTCTGTGAGCAGTATATAGAATCTTTGCAGCCGGAGCCTCATAAACCTCGCGAGATTTTATACCTACAAGCCTATTCTCAATTAAATCTGATCTTCCTACTCCATAGACAGAACCTATCTCATTCAATTTTGAAATTAGATCTTTTAGATTGTAACTTTTACCATCTATCTTCTTAGGAACACCCTTCTCAAAATAAATCTCTAAGTAAGTTGGTTTATCTGGTGAATCTTCAGGAGACTTTGTGATCTGATAGATATCTTTGGGTGGTTCTTTCTCTATATCTTCTAAAGCACCACACTCAATACTCACACCCCATAAGTTTTTATCAATACTATAGGGTTTTTCTTTGGTCACTTCAACAGGAATATTGAATCTCTTTGCATAGACTATCTCTTCTTCGCGTGATTTAAACTCCCATTCCCTTAAAGGAGCAATCACTTCTAATTTTGGACCCAAGATAGAAACACTTACTTCAAATCTCACCTGATCATTTCCTTTTCCTGTACAACCATGAGAGACATAGTTTGCTTTCTGAGCTTTAGCGATCTCTACAAGATACTTTGCAATTAAAGGCCGAGATAAAGCTGCTGAAAGAAAATATCTTCCCTCATATAAGGCATTTGCCTTTAAAGCAGGTAATACAAAGTCATTTGCAAATTCATCTTTTAAGTCTAAAACAAAGACTTTTTCTGCTCCGGTTTCTAAAGCCCTCTGCTTTAAACAATCAAAGTCTCTTTCTTGCCCAACATCAGCAACAAAACAGATGACTCTGAATCCTCTGTCTTTCAACCATCTTATGCAACAAGAGGTATCTAAACCACCTGAATAAGCTAAAATTACTCTCTTCATAATCTCAAATCTCCTTCTATAATCTATCCTAATAACTTTATTAAAATTGCTTTCTGTACATGGAGTCGATTTTCTACTTGATCGAATACGATAGAATTTTTACTATCGATTATCTCACTGGTTATCTCCTCATTCCTATGCGCGGGTAAACAATGCATAATCAAACAATCCTTCTTTGCCAAAGAAACCAATTTCCTATTTATTTGAAAATCCCTAAATATCTTTTTTCTCTTTCCTCTTTCGGATTCTTCTCCCATCGATGCCCACACATCAGTATAGATAATGTCTGCATCTTTTACAGCTAATTTTGGATCATTATATAGAGAGATCTTTGATCTTTTTACTATCTTCCTTGCTTCTTTAGTAATCTCTAAATTTGGTTCATATCCTTTTGGTGTGGCAATACTTAAATTGATAGCAGTTTTACTACAGCCATATAACAGGGAATGACAAACATTATTACCATCACCTATATAGGCTAAATTTACGCCTTCTAAATCTTTAAATTTTTCTCTTATCGTGTAGAGATCAGAGATCACCTGACAAGGATGCAATAGATCGGAGAGGCCATTTATAACCGGAACTGTAGTATACTTTGCAAATTCTGTTATATCAGCTTGGGAAAATGTCCTTAAGACAACACCGTCTAAATATCGAGAGAGAGTCT
>DDKR01000135.1 GCA_002340085.1 Candidatus Omnitrophica bacterium UBA2593 | reverse complement strand
ATCTTTATACAATCTGAGATCAGAGAACATTTAGAATTAAATATGATTCTCTCTTGTATTACCCCTTTAGGATGGTTGGAGAGATGTCCTACCTATAAAGAACAGATGAGAGAATTGAAGGATAGAGAGATTTCTACCTATGGTTTTTTGGGTTATCCAGTCTTACAAGCAGCAGATATCCTTCTGTATAAGGCAGAATTTGTTCCTGTGGGAGAAGACCAACTTCCTCATTTAGAATTAGCCCGTGAGATTGTAAGGAGATTCAATCAATTTTATAGGCCTGTACTTATAGAACCTCAGCCCCTATTGACCCAGACTCCTAAGCTTTTAGGAATCGATGCTCGTAAAATGAGTAAGAGTTATCAGAATACAATAGAATTAGCTGACTCTCCAGATATAATCAGAAAAAAGACAGAGATAATGTTTACTGATCCTAAGAGAATAAGAATAAAAGATCCTGGACATCCTGAGTCTTGTAATGTCTTTAATTACTTTTCGGTATTCAAACCTGAAATCAAAGACCAAGTGAAGAACTGGTGCATAAAGGCAGAGAAAGGTTGTACAGAATGTAAAGTGGCGTTAGCTGAAATTATAATCGGAGTATTAAAACCTTTCCAGTTAAGACGTTCAGAACTCTTAAAGGATAAAAAAAGAATAGAAGATATCTTAAGAGAAGGAAATAAGAGAGCTCAATCTATTGCTTCTCAGGCTATTAAAGAGATAAGAGGGGTTATCAAGATATGAGTTTTAAGATAAGATTAGAGATATTTGAAGGCCCCTTAGATTTATTGTTGTACTTAGTTAAAAAAGAGAATATCGAGATCTTTGATATTTCGATTTCTAAGATAACCGAGCAATATTTAGAATACTTAGAGATTTTAAAATTATTAGAATTAAATATTGCCTCAGAATATTTGGTTATTGCTTCTCAACTCTTACAGATAAAGTCTAAGAAACTATTACCGCAAGATCAAATTACAGAAGAAATCCCAGAAGAGATAGATTTAAAGGAGGAATTGATAAGAAGATTACAAGAATATAGTAGATTCAAAGAGATAGCAAAAAATTTAAGAGAAAAAGAGAGCCAGAGATCCCTATATCTCAAGAGAGAGACCGAAGAGAAAGGTGAAAGTGTGTACTTTGAGGCAAGTTTATTTGATCTTATCTCTGCATTTTCTAAAGCAATAAAAGAAGTTAAGAAGGAGGAATTTTTACAGGTCATAGAAGATGAGTTTACAGTTCAAGACAAAATCCATGATATTCTCCATCTTTTATTAGTTCAATCAAAGGTAAAATTAACTGAACTCTTTGAGAAAACAAAGAATAGATTAGAGATAGTTGCAATATTTTTGGCAATCTTAGAACTCATTCGTTTAAAAGAGATAGTTTGTCGACAAAAATCTTTATTCGGAGAGATTGAGATCATCAGGAATACTGAGAGAATCTATGTCAGAAGATAAAAAAAATATACTTGTTGAAACTGAAGAAGATACAATCTTAAATATCTCTTTGAGACCAAAGACCTTAAAAGAATTTGTTGGTCAAACTGAAACCATTGAAAACTTAAAAATTTGCCTAAGAGCAGCAAAAGAAAGAAGAGAGCCTTTGGAGCACATACTTTTGTCAGGGCCACCCGGTTTAGGTAAAACCTCCTTAGCTCATATAATTTCCCATGAGATGGGAACAAAGATCACTGTGACTTCGGGACCGGCAATTGAGCGTGCAGGTGATCTCATAGGTATACTTACGAATTTGGCAAGAGGAGATATTCTCTTTATCGATGAGATTCATAGATTATCTAAGGCTGTAGAAGAGTTCTTATATCCGGCTATGGAGGGCTTCCAAATCGATTTCATCATCGATAAAGGCCCATATGCAAGAACGATTAGGTTCAACCTTAAACCTTTTACTTTAGTAGGAGCAACTACACGTACAGGTCTTTTATCTGCACCTTTAAGGGGAAGATTCGGCATACTCTATCATCTCGATTTTTATCGAGAAGAGGATTTAAAGAAGATAATTAAGAACTCAGCTAAGGCCTTAGGAGTCCAAATTGAAGATAGGGCAGCAGAAGAAATATCTAAGCGATCAAGGGGCTCTCCTCGCATAGCGAATAGATTGTTAAGAAGGGTTAGAGATTATGCACAGGTAGATCGCCAGAATTTAATTACTGTAGAATCTGTAGAGAAAGCCTTAGATAATTTGGGAATAGATTCAGCAGGATTAGATGAGGTCGACAGAAAAGTCTTAAAGGTTATCTTGGAGAGCTTTGGAGGAGGCCCAGTTGGTATTGAGTCTTTAGCCGCAACCTTAAACGAAGAACCAGATAACATCATTGATACGGTTGAACCGTATCTTTTAAAAGTAGGTTTCTTGAAAAGAACTCCCCGAGGAAGACAACTAACTGAGATGGCTTACAATTATTTTGAGATAAACAGAAATTCATAAAAAGATTTGCTGACCAGCAGGACTACACCAATGGTAGGAAGAACGTTGATTATTTTTGGGATCATTCTTATAGGAGCAGGGATTTTATTGATATTCATAAACAGACAACTTCCTTTTTTAGGCCGACTTCCTGGAGATATTTATATCCAAAAGAAGAATTTTCTATTTTATTTTCCAATTGCAACCTGCCTTTTATTGAGTTTAGTCCTTTCTGTCTTTCTCTGGTTTTTTCTGAAGAGATGATAGCTTTATGAAAGTCCAGAGACTAACCTTAATTCTTTCTTTAATCTTTGCTATCTTTTTGAGTATTTATTTTAGGATACTACCAGCTTTTCTTCTCTTTACCTATCCTGAAGTGAGGGTATCTTTAGAAGAAGAGGTGTTCAAAAAGACAAAAGATGAGATTCAGAAAGAATATCCTTATTTGGCAGAAAAATTGAGAGAGAAGCTCATACTTAGAACCTTTAATCAGAAGATAAAAGGAAAGGAATTTTCTTTATTGATAAAAGAAAGAGTAAAGGAATTAAAGGATAAATTTCAAGATGAAGACGGTATAAATTATCTGCAGGAGATAGATAATTACCGGTGGCTACGCTATATAAAGAATCTACTAAGATTTGGTCATGTAGGTGATAGAGTAATAAAAGGAAAACAATATGATGATCTTACGCTTTCACCGGTTGGTAGTTATATAGCTCCTCATTTGGGGAGTATTTGGACAGGTTTTCTCTTCCATAGAATATTTTCTTTTTTTAAATCTGATCTACCTTTGACTTTAACCATGTCAATTATACCTCTTATTATAGTCTCTGCAATCTGTCTATTTTCATTTTCTATTGCCTATAAATTTGGAGGTATATTCTCAGGAATATTTAGTTGTTTGGGGATTTCCCTTTCACCCGTATTCCTATATAGGTCTTCTTTTGGTTGGTTCGATACAGATATATATAATATTCTTTTTCCTCTGGTAATTCTACAGCTTTATTTAAAGTTAGAGGATTCTAAAAAGAAGATTCTTTGTATTTTACTCCTTTCATTTTTTGTAGGCCTCTATAGCTTTTTTTGGACGGGTTGGTGGTATATCTTTAATATATTTTTTATCTCTATGATACTTTCTGGTTTGCTTTCTTTTTTCATCAAAAGAGAGAAAAGAGAGCTAAATTCGTTAGTTTTAAATCTATCTCTTTTTACTCTTTTTAGTCTTCTCTTTGTAAGTATATTTTTAAAAGATCTTGGGCTAACTCTTGGACCTTTTTTAAGGCCTTTTAATATCTTTACAGAATTAAAGTCGCCAGCGATAAATAGATTTTGGCCTAATGTTTATCTTACAGTTGCAGAACTAAGAGGAGCAAATATATTTGAGATTATCCGTAATACTAATGGAGTATTCTTTTTCCTATTTTCTCTTTTTGGGGTAGTCTATCTCATTGCTAAAGGAATGGCTTTTGATAGAGAAGAGGAAAGAAAGGTAGGAGTTCTTCTGTTTATCTGGATTTTGGTCTCTTTATTTGCATCTCTTAAAGGTGTAAGATTTTCTCTTCTTTTGGTGGTACCAGTAAGTATTGGTTGTGGGATAGGGGTGGGTATAATTTATAGTCATTGCTCACAGGTATTTGAAGAGAGATTTCTGAAAAGAGAAAAGCTCTTTCAAATAGCTCTGGTTTCCCTTCTAGTTCTTCCTTTGGGAGTATCTAGTTTTAGAGCGGGGGTAATCTGTAGAGATATAAAACCTTTGATGAATGATCTATGGTATAGAATCTTAAACAAGGTAAAACAAGATACACCTAAAGAGACAATTATAAATTCCTGGTGGGACTATGGTGATTGGTATAAGGTGATCTCTGAAAGAAGAGTTACTTTTGATGCGGGTTCACAAAATACACCAGTTGCTTACTGGATGGCAAAGTTTTTTTTGGCTGATTCTGAAGAGAAGGCGGTTGGAATTTTACGCATGCTAAATAATGGCTCAAATCGAGCCTTCGATGAGTTGGTAGAATCCGGCCTCGATGGATTTAAAGCTATAGAAATTTTAAATAGGATAATTCCTCTCTCCAAAGATAAAGCAGAGGAGATCTTAAAGGAATATCTTCCTGGTGATAGAGTAAATTCAATCTTAAATCTTACTCATAAAATTCCAGAAGTCACCAGTTTACTTATCCTCGATAAGAGCTTAATAGATAAGATTAAAGCAATATCTTTCGTAGGAAATTGGTCACATACTAAATTAGATATCTGGCTAAGATCCAAAGAGTTAAAGAAAAGAGATTTTCTTCAGTTTCTTGTGGATAGGTATAAGTATAGTCAGGCAGAAGCAGAAGATATCTATAGTCAAATGAAGTTCTTAGACAGAAGGGATCTTTTTAGTTGGGTTTCTTATATTATTTACCAAAGTTATTCAAAGCCAGCTAAGGGAGAAAAGGAAAATGATTTTATTCTTTTTGACAACTCTCTTGTTCTAAATCTTTCCAATAAAAAAGCAAAGATTTTAGGGAAAGGTATTCCTAAAGGTTTATATTTCATAGAAGAAGATCAACTGGAGGAAATTGAATATGAAGATGCGAACCTAGATTTTTCTTGTTTAGTCTTTTCAGATGAATCTGGCTATAAAAGTGTATTTGTTGATCCGCCTTTGGCAAAGAGTATGCTTACGAGATTAGCCTTTTTGAAAGCTAAGACATTAAAACATTTCCAACTCCTCTACCAGGAAGAGAAAGGTCAAGATTTTATCTATATCTATAGAGTAAACTTTTAGTTTTTTCTTAATTATAACTAAAAGAGGATCTGGATTATATAGATTTTTAATCTTGAAGGAATCGGTTTATGGGGAAGATGTTTGAGTTGATTCATGAAGATAAAGATACAAATGCAAGGTTAGGCAGGATTAAGACTTTACATGGAGATATATTTACACCTCAATTTTTGCCAGTAGGAACTTATGCTGCTGTTAAGACCTTATCTTTTCAGGACTTAGAGGATATAGGTGCACAGATAATTTTGATAAATGCCTACCATTTGATTCTCAGGCCGGGAATTGAAATTATTAAAAGTATAGGTGGTTTACATAACTTTACGGGCTGGAAAAGACCTATCCTTACAGATTCAGGAGGTTACCAGATATTTAGTTTAGCAACTTTCTGTAAGGTAACTGAAGAGAATGTAATCTTTAAATCTCATCTGGATGGCACCACTTACACACTATCACCAGAAGATATAATTCGTATCCAAAGGGATTTAGATTCAGATATAATATTACCTTTAGATATCTGTACAGCTTTTCCTTGTGATAAGAAGAAAGCCGAAGTTGAGATGAAAATAACTTTAAATTGGGCTAAGAGATCCAAAGAAGAATTTCAGAAGAGTGTCAAAGATTGTAGATTGATATTTGGTATTATTCAAGGCTCAGTATATCATGACTTAAGAGAAGAGTGTATAGAAGGATTAAAAAGAATAGGATTTTCCGGTTATGCTTTCGGAGGATTGAGTGTTGGAGAGCCTACAGATTTAAAGTATGGTGTCTTAAAGTATATAAGTCCTCTGATACCAAAGGATACCCTGAGATATTTGTTAGGCCACGGAACACCTCAACAGATATTAGAATGTGTAGAATTAGGGATAGATCTATTCGATTGTGTTATTCCTACTCGCTATGGGAGAAATGGAACTGTTTTTAGTTCTGAAGGAAAACTGATAATTAGAGATTCTATCTTTATGAAAGATCTTCGTCCGGTTGATGAGAATTGTAATTGTTTTACCTGTAGGAATTTTAGTAGGGCATACTTAAGACACCTATTCAATGTAAGAGAGCCCTTAGCAGGTAGATTACTCAGTTTACATAACATCTACTTTTATATCCAACTCATGAAAGATATCCAAAATGCAATTAGAGATAATAGATTTTTAGAATTTAAACATAAGTTTATTGAGGCTTATAATAAAAGAGATGCCGAAGTTAATTTTTGATATTATAACTATATTTCCTGAGATGTTTAAGTCTGTATTTTCAGAATCTATTATAAAGAGAGCTATTAAGAAGAAAAAGATCGAGATAAATATCTTTAATTTAAGAGATTTCTCTTCAGATAAACACAAAAAAGTAGATGACAAACCCTATGGTGGAGGAGCAGGTATGGTAATGAAGCCAGAACCTATATTTAGAGCAATAGAATATGTAAAATCAGAACGAGCCATTTTTATGGGAGGGGCGAATCAAAAGTCAAAAGTAATCTTACTCACCCCACAAGGTGAGAGATTAACTCAAGGCTTAGCAAATAAATTATCTAAGCTCAGGCATCTAATTTTGATCTGTGGACATTATGAGGGAGTAGATGAGAGAGTAAGAAAGTACTTGGTTGACCTGGAGATTTCTATTGGTGATTATGTCTTAACCGGAGGTGAGATACCAGCAATGGTATTAGTAGACTGTATCACCAGATTGATCCCAGGAGTCTTAGGAGAAAAAGAATCATTGACTTTTGAATCTTTTCAAGGTAATCTTTTAGAATACCCCCAGTATACACGGCCAAAGGCCTACAGAGGTCTTAAAGTTCCCGAAGTCCTATTGTCGGGAAATCACAAAAGGATAGAAAAATGGAAAAGACACCAGGCATTGAAGATAACAAAACAGAAGAGACCAGATTTATTGAAGAGAATAGTTTAAAGAAGATGGAAGAAAAGATAGCTGAATTTGGGGTAGGAGATACTATACGCGTTGTAACGAAAATTTTAGAGCAGGACAAAGTAAGATTACATCCTTTTGAAGGAATAGTCATTGCCAAAAAAGGAAAGAAGGGTTCAGAGAGATTTACAGTAAGGAGGGTTTCTCACGGAGAAGGTATAGAAAAGGTCTTCCTCATAAATTCTCCGAGTATTGAAAGTATAGAAATAATAAAAAAGGGTAAAGTAAGAAGAGCAAAACTCTATTATTTGAGGAAGAAGATAGGGAAAAAAGCTAAGATTTAAACCAAGAGAAATAAGAAATAAAGATGAGATTTTACAGAGATTTTAGAAAGATTCTGATGATTTTTTGTGATTTCGATTTCAAAGATTATAAAAAGATTAACATAACCAAAAACAACCCAATAACCCAGGAGGAGTGAGATGAAAAGCACAATCATAGTTCTAATCACAATAGGAGTC
>DDKR01000025.1 GCA_002340085.1 Candidatus Omnitrophica bacterium UBA2593 | reverse complement strand
TTCCAAGATATTGTTTTCTGCCAAGAGACCAACAAATATATCTAACTGAGATAACGCTCCTCCTAATTCAGTAAATTCAAACGGATAGTAATCAGCTTCTTCGGATGCATGTTCTGCTGATATTCTTTGTTTTTCAGTATCTTCTAATTTGCCTAAGACATTCTGATTCGGCTCATTAAGTTGTTCCATTTCTGTGTCTCTAACCATTAGAGATGATAGGTGACTTAAAATATGCAAGGCAATTGTTTTATCCTGCGGATTAAGACTATCAATTATGTTTTGGATATATACCAAATCAAACATCTTAGTTGCATCAATGCTAACACCACATTTCTGTTTAAGGAATTTCTCAACAAATAATATGTAGAGCGCAAAATTTCTATATGAAGTGGCTGGCAAGATCCTTGAAATTTCATTTAACAACGCTTCAAAATCTTTATCCGAAGTTACGATATAATCAAAGACCTGTAACAAAGCATCTACTTCTTCACCCGTCAAGAAGATTCTGTTTATCCCTCTGCCTCGGTCTACTTTAGTCTTTTTATACTCATCTCTGCTACTAAACCTTGTAAGAACTCCAAACGAATCGAATTCTCCCACAAACCTGCTAAATCGAGGGGGTTGTCCCGGCACAATCTCTGTTTTAAACTCACCATTTGCATCCTTTACCGGCTTCCCGTCAGCGTCTCTAATTACTTTTTGCCGGAATGCTGTGTTATCATACCTCGATTCCTTTTCACTCAAAGCCTGCTGGTCAAAAGATAAAAATAAAGCAAACGGCAGCACATATTTATTCCATCTCAGCTCTTTCTCGGAATTTTCCTTTTCTTCATATCTGCCTTTGATTTCACTAGAGAGAGACATTAAAACATTATAAAATGCCTGAACATCCTGACATTCAAAGTCTGGTTCTCCAATATTTCTATGTCTGGCAGAAATATAAAAGAAGACTCTCCGTAAACCATTGAATCCTAAGGCCCCACCCAATTTATAAAAATACATTAATTTCTTAACCTCAGGATTTAGATCTTTTGAGATGTCAGAATCTTGCTCAATCCTCTGTTTTATAGCATCTCCTATTTTCATTGAGCCAAAATCGCCTATTTCTCTATATAAATCACCATACAATCTTTCCAGTTTACCAGTTATTGCCAATCCTTTTAATTTATTCATGGTATATTCATAAAGCCCCACCGTTTGTTCAGGAGATAGATTGTATTTTTTAGCTAAGTTTTGCAAAATTGCCATTAGAATATTTACATGCTCAAAATCAAATCCACTTCCTCTTTTCTTTAGAGTATTAAATAAGGGATACTTAATAAAATATGGGTTTGCGAGTAAAATGCCGAGGTCTGACTCAGCACCATTACCTAATCCTGGCAACATTTCCATAAGATCCACATCTTGAGCCATGCGCTCAAAGAACTCATCTTTTAATTCACTACTTTTTTTCTCCCCCTTTAGAATCCAGTTATCTAACACAAATTGTTTAACTTGGCCATCCGCTGTTTTAAGATAATCACAAAAATTAAGCATAATTAACGTTTTGCCTCCATGCATACATCTTATTTCTTCAAACAAATCGAAGTAAGTAATAATTGTTTCCAAATATTGGGTATCTTTTATTTTCTCTTTATTGTTTATCAACAACTGCAAGGACATTGAAGTCAGTTCTTCTAGGAAATTATTAACATCCTGCGGAAGGGCCATTTTGCTATACGTGCTTGCCTCGTAATAACGCTGTTTAAACAATTGCATTAATTTTATCACTCCATCTATATCTATCTGGCCTGTGTTAAAAAGCACCTTGAGCCTTTCAGATAGTGCAAAGCTCAATATCCCTACAAGGTCTGTATAATTAAAATCCGGAAACTCGTCATCCTCTTGATATGAGCCTGATCCCCTATCATAACTATAACTCATAAGCGGCGGAATAAATGGTAAAGTAAATATTTCAATTAATTCGTCTAGAGATAGTGATTCAAATTTCTCCTTAACTTGCATTGCGACTTCGTGATTATGAACACACCCACCCCTACTAAACATTGCACTTGCTTTCATCCTTATTAAATCTGCGATTGCTATATCAATAATGACTGCGTATACTGCCTGTCTCGCACGATTATCGCCAGCAAATCTGTGAAGGAAATATTCCTTTATTTCTTTTTGAATATCCGGAGTTAGTTGTAACTTATCTGCTCGAGCATATAATAGGAAAATAAACTCTTCTGGCGTAAGGGCATCCTTCATTAACTCACTCAAAGGGTCAACAGACAGTGCTCTTAGCTGAAATAATCTATGTCTGGTTCGATTATATATCTCTTGTTTAGCCTCATCTGAAAAATCCTCCGGCTTATTAAAGAAATTCATCCAGAAAAATTTCATGACATCTCTTTCTATCTTCTTTAATCTTTCTGGGGTAGGAGGGTGGATTAAGAACCCTAAACGTATGCCACTACCTTCCTTTTTCTTTTTGATGAATTTTGCAAAGAAAAATCCTGCGTCTCTTACGCTATAGCCTGCCTTATCAATAAGAGCCAAGGCGTAATCTGCATCATATTCATCAGCATGACGACTTACTAATTTAGCTAATCCTTTCTCTAAAGGTTTACCCTCTATGACATCATCAACCCACTGTAGAATATGCCTTATTTCGTGCGCAAGCACAAATGCTAATGCGTCTTTTGAGCCTCCATTTTCTGCAATAAATTTTATAAGTCCAATATTGACGAAAATTTTGTTGCTGTATGTAACGACAAACGCATTTTCTGCGGTTGAATCTAATAGGTAAAGCTCGAAATTATCAGGATTAAAACCAGCTGCTTCCAACAGTCTTCTGGCAATTCCTTCGGTTTCTGAATAAAGATGAGTAAATTCTGGATTATTCCTATCAACAACTACATACCTCGAGTTGATGTCTTTAAGGAATACATCTATTCTATCCTCCTTTTCCGCTATCTCTTTCAGTCGTTCTGCCTTTTCAGGATTTGCTCTTTCCCAGGAAGGCATTTGATCAATAGATATCCCTAATCTATCAGCAATAAGACGCCTTCTACTTTCTTCAGGACTGAACGAACCACCCTGCTGTGGCTCTCCAATCCCATCTTGCCTGCCGGTATTGCCTTCTTGGTGTTTGTAGTTAGGTCCTTGTTTCGCTGCTGAGGACGATTGTTTTTTTGCTGGCACGGCATCGGCTGTAGCAACACTGGAAAAAGAAATGCGTGGAGGAATCACTTTTATTTCTAAGAGAAACTTTTCATTTTCTTCTAAAATAGGACTCCTTGTTGTGGTAGCTATTACTTCTGTACTAACCTTTGCTTTATTTAACTCATCTCGGTTTACTTTTCCTGATTCAATGGTAATTAAAGGCGAAGAGCCTGTTTCTGGGTCAACTCCTAATCTAAGCACCACCCCCCCACTAAAATACATCCTCTTCAAACCTGAGATAGTCTCAGTTAACTTATATTCACCTTCAGTATAGGACTTGAGGTATTCTTGGTATAAGAGGTCTTTCTTCCAAGGGACTTCTGATTCCAAGTTATGAGTATTGCCTTTGTCTATAGCTTGAACAAAAGGGTCATTCATTGATTGAGGAGTTATCTGGTTATGTCTTCTCTTGAACCATTGAGCTAAGATTAAAGAGTAATAGATTTGTCTTAGAGGTGAA
>DDKR01000155.1 GCA_002340085.1 Candidatus Omnitrophica bacterium UBA2593 | reverse complement strand
AAGGGGTGCACTATGTTTTCATTGTATCTCCTTTGTTTTCTAAGACTAAAGAAGAGCAAAAAGATAACTTCACACTCTAAATATAGTACTCTCCCAAGAATTTGTCAAGAGTACTCTCTCTTCAAATCTTTAGGAAGATTAAGAACCCAAAAAGTAGATAGGTAAAAGGGTTAGGAAAAAGTAATCAGATCACTTTTGATATGGCAGGCTCTATGTTGCCAGCTTCCTATAGTAAATTGAGTTCTTCCTATAACACACACCCAAATCCCCGGATCTGCGGGTGGCCATGGCCAAATTTGATGATAACCTGCGTCCCCTCCTTCAATCGTATCAAACACACCGTCCTTATAGCACCCACACTGTAATACTGCCTGTTCAGGATTGAGTTTTATCCGGGTGATTTCTGGTCTGAACTTTGGTTTTTTCGACATCCTTTGTCCTCCCTCCTTTCCTACTCATCTCTTATATTTTAAAGTCTTAGGCATACAGTGGCTTTGAGATAGTTCTTGTTAATTTACAATAGTAAGAAATAGGAGATTCCTTATCTTTTGTTTCAACATAGGCTTTACCCGGACACCACCAGCAGAACTCTCTTAATTTACAATCCTTACATTTTGAATCAGTGGTAAATTTTTTGTCTCTTACTAAAGGTAACAATTTACTCTGTGCATATTCAACATCTACTTTGAGTAGATTAAGTTTGGGCTTTCTTATTAAGTTGCATAAAAATGTATTTCCATAAGGGTCGAGATTTATTCCATCACCACCTCCAACTGCACATTGAAATAGTTGGGTGTTAGGTGTAAAGTGTGAGGTATGAGGTTTTTGGTTTCTATCTAATCTATCAGGCTCATTCGGACAATCTGGGTTAACTCTGCCATCTAAATTTAAAACCTCCTCAGGAGAAATCCTTAAATTGCAAGGTGTCAAATCTCCATCTAAACGCGCATGTAAATCTACACTTGGTCGAAATTTTAAACCTAAACCCTTAATGAATTTCTTTAGCTTAACAAATTCAACTAAGTTATCCTTGGTAATTTGAGTCTTTATCTTTAGAGGTAATCTTGCTTTTAAGATTAAATCTATACCTTGCATTGTCTTCTTAAATGAACCTTTTACTTGAGAGATCTTCTCATATAGCTGTTCACCAACTGCATTTAAAGTCAACTCAATGACAAAAGGAGGCCTTCTTTTAAGATAATTAGCAATCTCTTTGGTCATTGAATACCCGTTGGTAAATATAGTAATAATAAAACCCTTATCCTTAGCATAAGAATAGATATCTAAAAAATCCTTTCTTGTTAGGGGATCTCCTCCTGTAAAGCACAACCAAAGACAGCCTGCCCGATATATTTTATCCAAAATAAACTTTACCTGATCTGTCTTTAATTCTCTCTTAATATAAGAAACTTTATTGTAACAATCAGTATAACAGTGTCGGCAATGGAGTCCACATCTAAAGGTAAGCTCAAACTGACAGACATTAGGTCTTTTTAAAGTCCAATTCCTCTTATGGGTATTCCAACTAAATTTTCGGTATGAAATTTCTCTCATTCTTTGATTTATAAAAGCCTCTATCTAATTCCTTATTAGCTAAATTTGGCTTACCCATACTTTGATAACATTTGGCAAGAGAAAAATTTACCTTTGAATCTTTAGGGTTTAATCTCTGTTCTTTTTTAAATTCTTCTATTGCTTTTTTATATTTTTTAAGTCTTTGATAGCAAGAGCCTAAGAGATAATGTATACCTATCCCTTCGTGTTTTAGATGTAGGACTTTATTTATATTTTTGATTGCTCGTCTATACTTTTTGAGTTGAAAATAAACCTCAGCTCTTCTTAGATAAACCGTAGCTTCTGAAGGAAAGAACTTCAGAGACTTTTTATACACCTCCAAGGCACTCTTCATCTTTTTAAGTTGTTCATAATAAGAGCCCAATAGAAGGTAACCGGATATATCTTTGGGAGCTATTTTTATCACCTTATCAGCTAACCTGAAAGCTCTTCTATATTCTTCTAAATTAAAGTATGCTTGGCTTAATCCTGTATAGAGAGATGGTTTACTATCTGAAGAGATCTTTAAGGCATCTCTGTAGAGTCTAACCGCTTTCTTTTCTTCTCTTTTGTTTCTTTTTAGATAACCCCTACCAATTAAAGTTGCCCTTTTAATGAGAAATTCACAATAATCACAACTCTCACATCTCTGAGAGCAACTTAACATCTTTTCAAAGAAATTGTTCTTTTTAAGTATTCGGTAATCTATATACTCAAAGTAGGATAAACCTGGGCAGTCTAATATTTTCAACAGGTTTCCTTTAAAATCCTGATTTATATAGGCCTTGAGGGTCAATTCAATTCTTGATGTAGAAAAGACCCTCGTAGACAACTTATAGTAATCTACAAAGGAAATATAATATTTAAGGGTATCGGGTGGAATAAAAGGTACACTAAAAATCTTAGCCGGATTTCTCAAGTATATCTGTATACAGAATGCATCGACAAAGAGACTATCCATTGGTCGGCTTACAGAAGGATTTGTTTTTTGAGAGAGATAATTATAATGCATCACTCTGAAAGGACAATTCCTCAAGCACCCCTCATTAAGCATTATTCTTATCTTAAGAGAAGTTCTCTCTTTAATCTCTTTGATCAAGGGGATATTTCGGTTTATGTCTCTGTCAACAGTTAAGACATCTACACCTAAATCTTTAAGGTATAAAGCGTGTTCGACTGTCTTTACATAGCAGTTTACTGAAGATTCTATTCTAATATCTTTTATCTCTTCTTTTACTTTGGAGATATAGACAGGATTTGTCAATACCAAGGATTTAAGCCCTAACTCCTTTAATTTCCTTATATAATCTAATAATTTTTTAAAGAAGCTCTTACTTAACCCTTTTTCTCCTTCCCAGGTCGCATTCACTAAGAGTGAAGATGAAATTTCCAAAGAATTACATTTTTTGATAATCTGAGGTATCTGATTCAGGTAACCTTTAGGCTCAAGGATACATCTTCCTGAACCAAGAAAGATTTGGGGTATAGGAAAATACAAGGATTCAATGTTATCTCTATAGACATCTAAGAGACTTAGCAACTTGAGATCATAGTTATAACCAATAGAGAATTTCATCATCTTTTATTATACACAATTTTAATCAGTTTGTAAGTTTCTTTTTTAGAAATGTGATAAGGAGGCTTATAATAGGAAGTTTCTCTTTCTCCTAAATGAGACTTTTATAGTAGAGACTTGTTTGTCTCATTTGAATTAAATCTTTGTCTAATGAGACTTTTAAGTCTGGCTTATTTGTCTCATTTGGAAGTTCAACGTAATCCTTTAATTTCTTTTCATCTTTTTCCTGAGACATCTTTACCGTTCAAAAATAAAAGAACCTTATTTTGACAGGAGTTTATGATAGGAAGTTTTGCCTCCTATCATCTATCGTGGAATGGATAAAACTCAAAAACCTTTAAACCCGCAATCTTTAGAACTACTGACAGCGTTTTGAGAAAAAGCTACTTCCCAAATCTCCGAATCCTAATCCCAAATCTTCAAAAACAAAAGGGCTTTAGGTGGAGACAACCTCAGTACCGTCTCTGTGGGAATGTACACAGTAGAGCGAAGTGTGGCCATGCGCACCGATTTTCAGCCTCTTCTGATAGACACACCAGGTAGAGAATGAGAAATGTACCCCTGACCAAAATGATTCTCGAGTATATTTAATCCCCCACGCTGTAGACGTATTCCAACAATCACATGCTAAGACTGCCTGTTCAGGATTGAGTTTTATCCGAGTAATCTCTGGTCTGAATTTTGGTTTTTTAGACAATTTATACCTCCTCTATCACTCATCTTAACCATACTTCTGGCCTCTATTTGGATACAAGATGATATATAAAATTTCTTTGATAAAGTAGTATTCTCAAATTGCCAATATAGAAAGCTCAGGAAATCGCTCCTCCATGGTCCATAATCCAACATGAGAAAGCATGAGCTCCAGTAGTCCATACGTGACCTCTAAGATTGGATAAGGTAAGGCAACTATATCCTCCCGCAAGAATCCCCCAATAACTCCCTGACGTCTCTTTCGCCTCTACTCGATGATTATAACAACTACAACTCAACACTGCCTGTTCTGGGTTGAGTTTTATACGGGTAATCTCTGGCTTAAATTTTAGTTTTTTAGACAATTTGGCCTCCTTTTAATCAACCTTAAACGATTGCCTTTATCTCTTTTAGATCTTTTAAAAACTTTTCTATTTCTTTATCTATTTCTTGGGTTGTAGTATCAAATTCCTCTAAGAGCTTCTTCTTAATCTCAAACAATGTCCTTTTACCATCGATTAACTCCCAAATGCGTGAGCCACTCCTATTTAAAGTATAGATACAGTTTATCTCATCTGAACTCTTATAGATTGGCAAAAGTATGGTCTCATCATCAATTACCCGGGTAACCATATCTTTGTTTTTACGCAAGGTCAAGCCTTCTTTCTTCATCTTTCTTTTGTTTGTCTTGATTTACAAGGTCTTTAGTGCTGTAGATTGACTATAGCGTTTGTATTATAACTTAAAAGAATAACTAAGTCAATATTTTTTTCTATTAATTTACATCTTTTCTGTT
>DDKR01000005.1 GCA_002340085.1 Candidatus Omnitrophica bacterium UBA2593 | reverse complement strand
GCTAAAATAACTGCATCCTCTTTTGGGAAGAACGCATCTGAAGAAAGGCAAGTTCCTTTTGTCTGTCCCCTTGCTTTTTTTATAGCTATAGATACCGAATCAACTCTTGACATCTGACCTGCACCGATACCTATAGTCTTAGTACCTTTAGTTAAAACTATTGCGTTGGACTTTATATGTTTTACTACCTTCCAACCGAAGATGAGGCTCTCCATCTCTTTCTTGGTAGGTCTCTTCTTGGTAACTACTTTAAGGTCTTTTGAGTTTAGAGTTGCTAAATCTTTATCTTGAAGTAGAAGGCCACCGGTTATGCGTTTAAATTCAAATTCATCTATTGGCTCTAAATCTCTCAATTCTAATAACCGTAGATTCTTTTTATCTCTGAATAGATCTAAAGTTTCCTTGTCAAAACCAAACGCAATGATACATTCTAAGAAGCCACTTTTAGAAATCACTTTAGCTGTCTTTAAATCTATTCTTCGATTTAATGCTACAATACCCCCAAAAGAAGACAAAGGATCACACTCCCAAGCCTCCAGATAAGCTTTATCTAAGGTTTTGCCTTCAGCTACTCCACAGGGATTGTTATGTTTGACAATAACTGCCGCTGGATTTTTAAATTCTTTGACCAATTCGAAAGCAGAATTTAAGTCTAACAGATTATTAAAGGATAATTCTTTTCCTTGTAATTGCTTTGAATTTACCAAGCCTCTTATTCCATCTTTTTCCTTATAAAACGCTGCTTTTTGATGGGGATTCTCACCATAACGCAAGTCTTGGAGTTTTGCAAATTCCAAAGTTAAATTTTCTGGAAACTTTGTAGTTTCTGCTTCAGATTTTCTTTGTTTATTTAAATACTCATATATTGCCTTATCATATTGAGATGTCCGAGAAAATACTTCAACTGCTAAATCACACATTAATCTTTTAGATAAAGCACCATTATTCTTTCTTAATTCCTCAATAACTTCCGGATAACGAGAAGGATTACATATGACTGCAACCGATCGATGATTCTTTGCTGCTGAGCGTAACATAGAAGGTCCACCGATATCGATATTTTCAATCACCTCTTCAATACCTATACCTGATTTTTGGATCGTCTCCTCAAAAGGATAGAGATTTACTACTACTATATCGATAAGCCCAATGTTAAGTTCCTCTAATTTCGCCATATGCTTGGGGTTATCTCTTAAAGCCAGGAGGCCTGCATGTATCTTAGGATGTAAGGTTTTAACTCTTCCGTCGAGTATCTCCGGAAAACCTGTATATTCAGAGACCTCTTTTACTGGAATATTATTTTCTCTTAATAATTTTGCTGTGCCACCGGTAGATAAAATCTCAACTCCAAATTTATTCAACTCTTTAGCAAAATCTACGATTCCTGTCTTGTCTGAAACACTAATTAAAGCTCTTTTTACTTTAGCCATTTATTCTCCTTTTTTCTCTGGCAATTTATGTAAATTAGGAAAATTGAATTGGTTTATCCTCCTTCTTCGGAAAAATTTAACTCTGTTTTCTGCTCTTAAACACTAAATCTAATCTGGATTAAATCTGCATCTTTAACTACATACATCTTATCTTCTAATCTGACAAGGCCCTTTCCTCTTACCTGATTCAATCCACCAGATTTTATTATATCTTCATAATTTACCACTTCTGCTTTTATAAAACCTCTCTGAATATCTGAATGGATTACGCCTGCGGCCTCATATACTGTTCTTCCCTTCTTTATTGGCCAACTTCTTAATTCTCTTTCATTATAAGTATGGAAAGATATCATTTCAAGATCTGAATATACTCTTTGAATAATCTCTGGTAAAGGAGGAAGATTCTCCTTATCTACAAATGTTATAGGTTTCAATGTAATAAAGTTATAAGGAGATAATACCCCTAATTCTTCCTCAGAAAGAGTAATTTCAGATAAGAGATTCTCTTTCTCTAAATTCTCTTTACAGCGCAAGAATAGATCGTATTCATCGCCCTCTTCTAATTTTGAAAGTCTGTCTTCGGCTATCTCTAAGTCAGAGATAACTAGCTCTAATTTACTGTTTTCTTCACAAAGTATTCCGTCAGCACTTTTCAGTTTGTCTTCACCGACAAATTCAATCTCTATATATGTGATTTTAGGAGGATGTAAAATTTCCTTTAATCTTTCTAATCTTTCATCAGGAAGACTTTTCTTCCCTAAAGAGAAATTCCCTATCCCAATTACTGCTACCTTTATCATCTATACTCCCTGCTTTTGAGAGGTAAAATTATGGATTTTGAATATCAACT
This sequence comes from Candidatus Omnitrophica bacterium UBA2593, assembly GCA_002340085.1. GTDB lineage: Bacteria > Omnitrophota > Gorgyraeia > Gygaellales > UBA2593 > UBA2593. Next base: position 6,093 of record DDKR01000005.1, on the reverse strand, counting down.
TACTCTTCTTCTTTCTTTACCTTCTCAGATTGAGCGATAATTGTAGAGGCAACCTTAGAGGGAACTTCCTCATAATGGGAGAATTTCATTGTAAATTCTCCTCTTCCACCTGTCATAGATCTTAAGTCATTTGCATATTTGAACATCTCAGCTAAAGGCGCTTGGGCTTTTATTACTTGATTTTTTCCTTTTGTCTCCATGCCCATTAACCTTCCTCTTCTTGAGTTTAGGTCTCCGGAGATTTGACCTAAATATTCCTCGGGAATAATTACTTCTACATTCATTACAGGCTCTAAAAGTACAGGTGATGCCTCTAAAACCGCTTTCCTTAAAGCCATAGCTCCTGCGATTTGAAAGGCGATATCTGAAGAATCTACTGGATGAAAAGATCCATCGTATAGAGTCACCTTTACATCGGTTAAGAGATAGCCTGCCAATACTCCTTCCTGCATTGCCTGCTTGACACCTTTTTCTACTGCAGGTATATAGTTCTTAGGGATTGCTCCTCCAAATATCTTATCTACGAATTCAAAATCTCCACTCCTTGGTAAAGGTTCAACTTCAATCCAGACATCTCCGTATTGACCTCTTCCACCAGATTGTCTCTTGTATTTTCCTTGGACTTTTGCTGTCCTTGTAATCGTCTCTTTATAGGGGACTTTTGGCGTTCCTAAATCTACCTCGACATTGAATCTTTTTTTGAGTCGGCCGACCATCACATCCAAATGCAAATCTCCTAATCCGGAGATGAGTAACTCTTTTGTCTGTTGTTCTCTATTTACCATAAATGTAGGATCTTCTTGGGAGAGCTTTGTTAAAGCCAATGAAACCTTTTCTTCATCAGCTCGAGAACGTGGCTTTGCAGAAGCCGAAATCATTGCCTCGGGAAAAGAAATTGGCTTAAAAATTACTTTCTGACTCTCTTCAGCTACCAAAGAATCTGAAGTTTGGGTTTGTTTTAATTTTGGGATGGCAATAATGTCTCCTAATGAGGCTTCTTCAATTGCTCTTTGTTCCTTTCCTTGCAAGAAAAAGATTTGACCAAATCTTTCAGTTGCTTTCTGAGTGAGATTATAAAAGGAGCTGTTACTACTTAAGTTCCCAGAAAATATGCGTACTAAGCTTAAGTTTCCTACATAAGGATCAAATATGCTTTTAAAGACAAAACCTGAGAAACCAAAATCTTGAGTAAATTTGATTTCTCCTTCTATATCTATTTGTGATCTCTCCGAGGGAGAAGCAAAGTAAAAGGTAATAACATCTAACAACTCTTTGACTCCTTCATCTGTAGATGTTGAACCGCAGATTATAGGAAATACCTCTGCTTTTATAATTGCTTTTCTCAAACCTGAATTTAGTTCTTCATCTGAAAGTTTTCCAGTCGACAGATACTTCTCTAAGAGTTCATCATCTGACTCAGCAACGAGCTCAATTAATTCCTCTTGAGATTCTTTTAACAATACGCATCTCTTAGAGAGAGCCCCTTTTATTTCATTGATGACTTTCTTAATATCTACACCTTCCTTATCAATCTTATTGATAAAGATAATTCGGGGGAGTTTATTCTTTTCTAATAATGCCCATGCCTTCTCAGTTCCGACTTCGACTCCACCTACTGCATCTATTACTAAGATACCATTATCTGCTGCCCTTATAGAAGAAATAACCTCGCCAAAGAAATCCGCATAACCAGGAGTGTCAATAAACTGGAGTGAAAAATCCTTCCAGTTACAGTAGAGGAAGCTGGAATTTATAGAATTTTTCCTTTCGATCTCATCAAAGTTCCAATCACTTACAGTATTTCCCTCAGAGACGCTTCCCTTTCTTGAGGTTGCTTGACATAAAAACAGTATACTCTCAGAAAGAGAAGTCTTTCCAGATTGGGCATGTCCTAAGATAATAAAATTTTTCTTTTTATTAATATCCATCTTTTTCTAAAATAAAAAGACTAAGTTTCTTTCCAACTGCCAAGTTATATATTATTACCACGAAAATAACAACCGGTCAAGAAAGGATTTTTTATAATTACTCTTAAATTCCTCTAATAGAAAAAACTTTCAGAGGTTAATCGAATAAGATGATTTAAAAGATTTTCTTAAAAACACTTAGAAAGCTCTTTACTATACCTTAGTTACCCTGAGTACTATGAGACCTACGACGAACGCTAAGATAAGATAGGCAAAAATAATACGGAGGATAGTTTCTTTGCGGCTTTCTAGTATAGTTATTCTCTTCTGGAATACCAATATGCCCATTCTCTTCTGAAGTAGCAATATAAGGATAGGAATTCCAAAAATTATAACTGCTTGCGTTATAGTTTTAATCTGTATTATTATCGCAAGATTAATTAGGCTAACAACAACAAATCCTATTGGATAACGTTCTTTGGTGATTCGCATGCGTTCTTGTTCTATATGAGCTTTAGCTTCTGCAATATACTCTTTCAGATCTTCTTTTTCAGAAAGAGTCTCTTCTATCTCTTTCAATTTACGTTCTTTTAAATCAAGCTCCTGTATAATCTTGAGGATCGGCCGGTCTTCTATCGCAAGGTACACTAAGCCAAGGATAAAAATGGCGAGAGCGATAAAAAGTAAAATCACGAAAATATTAGATGGTACGATTTCCCCCAATGCCATTATACCCAGAAATCCAAATAACGCTCCTATAAATATAGCTGTTATTGCCAAACCTCGTCCTTTCCCTTTCAATCTATGAGCTTTGATGAATCTTCTTCTTGCTATTACTCCTAAGATAACCCCTAGATAAGGAACAAAGGGAATGAAAAATAATAGACTCAGGATGAAAGAGGTAACCGCTAATTTATATGTCTTTTGTTGATTTAATTGTTCATTATTCATTGTTTTATCTGAAAAAATCTTGTTTGTAATCCTTGTGTTTTAAGATTCTCCAGAGATTTTACTATAATTCTTGATATTTCCTCAAAAATCACTTTTTCAGAAACTTTCCTCTACGCTTTGTACTTTACTCCTTTAAAATTTCTTTCTCTATGTCCTCCATCCCAGAAAATAACCTGCACAAAAATATAGCAAGAAAAGCAATCAAACCTAACTTTCCTCCTACTCCAGAAAATAAAGGCCAACTCAAAAAGAGAATTATTCCTGCCAAACCTCCTATAAAGAACATCCTTTTGAGATCTCCTATGACTTCTTCTGAGGACATACCTGCATATGTACCACAAGTAATTGCTGCGACAAGATTATCATATCTTAAGGAGATATTCGAAATTAAGGCTGCAGTTAATACCACTATACTGGAAGAAAATACTGGATTTTGTTTGAATCTGGTACTTACTGAATAAGTGAGAACTGCTCCTAAACTTGAACCTAAGATTAAATACAAGCCCTCAAGATAAGTTAAATTCTGGGAAAACTGTACTTCAGAGACAAACAACGAGATAATCAGAACAGAAAGAAAAGCAATTGCTCCTAATTTTCCTCCTATGCCCACAAATACTTTTTGAGTAAGGATATATAAGATTCCAGTAATTAGACCAGCAACCCCGCTTGAAGGCACTGATGGTAAAACCTCTGAACTCGACATTGAGGCGAAACTGGCAGCATACATTGGGGAGCTGAATTTCTTGAGTACTTTGGTAGAAATTAATCCTACTAAGCCTGAGGCGATAAATGGACCGAGATGAAAACGAATGCTCAGAAGATAAGTAAGAACAGAGGCAAGAATTGTACTTAGGATCAGGATTACTTTTTCCTTAATCATCTTCCATCAGAAAGTTGAATCCAAACTCCTGTTCCCACACACTCTTGTCTTTCTTTAGCGAATACTCTTTGGATATCCTCTAGTATTTCTTCGGGAAGATTGTTCTGTTCTGAGATAGACTGATAAATAAACATACGATCTTCGTTTTCTTCGGTGACTAGTAATTCATCTGTCTCTGAGATTTTAGATTTCTCTCTTACTTCTATTAATCCTTGAGTTATTCTCACCAATTACACCCTCATTTAGGAATTCCTCAATCTGTGGATAGCGCAACTTTCTCTTCCCAATTGTAGCTTTAATCTCAGGAGTTAAATATTTGATCTGAGCAGTCTGTGTATAAACCTCTTTAATTGAAAAGAATGATCTCGATTGAGGTTTTTCTGATTCACCTGAGACCATATCCTTAATACTTGAGGCAACTTCTTTAATCTGACGGATATCAATGGTAAATGTGGGCAGTAACTTTGTGTTCTGTCTTCATATAACAACCAGAGCAAGAAACTAAAAGCAAAATCCCTAAACTAAGAATTCTTTTCTTCATTTTACTACCTTCTGATTAGAAAGGAACCTAAAGCTTCAGGTTCTATCTTTATATCAAATTTAAGTTCAGCTTCTCTTAACTGTAAGATTAATTTTACAATGATATCATTTCTGAGTAAAGAGATTTCCCCGTCCAGATTTTCATAGAAAAAGATGCCTTTTTTAAAAATTCTTCTATCGACTTTAGCAGTTATCTGAGGTAACAACCTCTTGATTACTTTCATATTTATAGCCCCTGGCTTCTGAGAATAAAATTCACCTTCTAATCTTCTAAGATTTTTTCCTTCTATACAGTCTTGAGGAGCAAATTTTTGAGTGATCTCTTTTTAGATTAAGATCAAAAAACCTCGAGATTAAGATTATAACTTATAGAGGGTAAAGATGATATCTCTATTTCTCCGTTGAGTCTTCCCTTAAAGATATCTGCTCTTAAATTCTCTAACTGTATTTTTTTGAAAGATGATCTCTGAATTTATATTGTTTAGGCTAAATTTGTGTAATTTAGACTCTCAACAGAGAATTTGCCAGAAAACTCTTCCTTCGAAAGATTAAGATCAGAAATTAAATCTTTAAAGTCAAAACCAAATATGAGAAAGAGAAGATTTGAGTTTTAAGAAAAGCGTTTTTAGGTTTAAATATCGGTCCTAACTCTCCTTTCATTCGGAGAGTTAATGTCTTAGAATAAAGGGAAGTTTCTTCTATCTCTAAGACTTTGAGAAATTGAAGGTTGAGAGAAAGATCAACTAAAACATCATCTTTTATTTTAAGGCCACCTGAAGAGAAGTTCAGATCTTTTAATTCAATTTTTCCCTTTATTCTACTCTTAAATAAAGATAGGGGTCTAAATTTAAATTTAGCATGAGAAATCTTTAGAAATTCTTTGAAACTTAGATCTTTAAGAGAAATTGAGTTCAAAAGATTTGTTTGAAAACTCTGTAATGATAAAAACAATCTTTTCCCCTATGAATCTTTTTATCTGTCCTTGGAAAATAAAATTTACCATCAAAAAATAGAAAATAAATGATAATTACTACTATTATAAAAGTGGGTATTTTCCTCATAAAGAATTGCAAATGACGGAAAAGAACTATACTATTCTTTCGAAAATAAGATTTTTTGTCTTTCCTTAATTATAATTACCCGAATAACACCTGCTCAATAAAAAGTCAACAATTTTGATTGCCTTTCTAGATCTTCTGGCGCCAAAGTACCTATAAGAAGTTCTAAAAATCATTAAACCAAGGTAAGTTCTTCTAACTTTGCATTGAGTAAGTCTTAAACTCCAAAACCATATTGGTCTTTTCTCTTAAGATTCTCTGGAGAATTTACCGATATTACATTTGTAGATTGTACAAAGTAAACGGGATTGCCCTCTGCATCGTATTCATTATCGATACGAATTATTTTAGTAGCGACCAGTTTTACTTTAATGACGGAGCTGTCTTCGAGTAGATATTGATTCCAATATTCACTTGCTTGATTGATATTAACTGGCGTTGCTTCTACTTCTCTGCCATCCGGAAGCCTGATTTTTATCTTATCAGCCATCTCTACCTCCTAATTTTGTCTTGTCCTAAAGTATATCTTATCTTAGTCTATCAATCAACAATTATCCTGAAAAATTTCAGGGATGAAAAGATAGATCGTATCCTAAGGCTTTTAGAAAGATTAAAAGAATCAGTTCTAAATTTTAAAAGAACTTTTTAAAAATTTTAAGCAAAATGTAGTAAAAACCACATTTTAGCCTGAAAAATTTGAGCTACAGATCCCGTAGAAGCCATGATCTTAAGTCCAGGAGACATTTTATAGGCCTAT
>DDKR01000035.1 GCA_002340085.1 Candidatus Omnitrophica bacterium UBA2593 | reverse complement strand
AAGGAATATCTTCACCTTTTACGCCCATTGGATATCCTTTACCATCATATCGTTCGTGGTGGACTTTCACCAATTTAACCACATCTTCTAAGAAAGCTAAAGGTTCTAATATCTGAGTTCCTTTTAAAGAATGGGCTTTTATTGAAACCCATTCTTCAGAAGTTAAGGGCCCGGATTTAGAAAGAATAAGATCAGGAATTCCAATCTTTCCTAAATCGTGTAACTGACAGGCCTCTCTTATTGTCTCTATCTCTCCTTCAGGAAGCTTCATCTCTTCAGCAATAGTCACTGCATACCTTGTAACATTTATAGAATGACTATGGGTATAATGGTCCCGTGCATCAATAGCTTGAGCTAAACTCTTAATTGTTCTCAAATACGTCTCTTTCAAATCTTCATAGAGTCGACTTAAATTCCTTGTTAACTCCTCAATCCTCTTAGCTAGAAGAGTACTCTGCTTAGAAAGAGAAATGTTCTTTTCTTCCAAGCTTAACATTGTCTTCTTTTGGAGAGAAAGAAATCGATTTAGATCCACAGTTCTCTGTATAGTAAAATATAGCCTCTCTAGATCAATAGGCTCTGTAAAATAGTCATAGACTCCGTACTTTGTTAATTTTAACATTAACTCCAAAATAGGTTTTTCTGTAAATACGATAATAGGAATTTCTGATCTCTGCTTGTTAATCGCATCCACTATCTTAACTGCTGATAACTTCTGAATCCCTAATTTTGTAATAACTAAATCAAAATCCTCCCTTTTCAAAGATTCTATACCTTCATAAAAATTGGTTGGAGTTTTAACTAGATATCCCCTTTCACTTAAAACCCTTTTAAAGTAATCGGTTAATTTTATCTCATCAAAGATTAAAAGAATTTTTCCTTCACCCATCTCTCTTTCCTCTGGTTCATCTACATCTTCTAAGTTATATTCTGTTTATTCTTCTGCAGTTGTAGCCATCACTTCTTCTAAAGAGGTAAGACCTTCTCTTACCTTCAAGATACCATCGTCTCGTAATGTCTTCATTCCCTTCATTCCAGTTGCATAATCCCTAATCTCATCTGAAAAGCTCTTCTTTAAGATCATTGCTCTTATCTTATCATCGACTAAAAGGGCTTCTAAGATAGCGGTCCTACCATAGAAGCCTGTCTTATGACAATGGTTACAACCTTCTCCCTTTTTAAAGATCTCTCCAACTATAGCTAATTCTCTAATTTGAAGCGTATCTAAACCTATCTTTTCTAACATCTCTGTCTCAGGTTTAAAAGGTATACGGCAATCTAGACATAATCTTCTACACAATCTTTGGGCACAGATGATGATGAGTGAAGAGGCAACCAAAAAAGGCTCTACACCCATATCTACGAGTCTGGTGACTGCACCTGCTGCATCATTTGTATGTAAAGTCGACAGGATCAATTGACCGGTCAAAGATGCTTTTATGGCGATATCAGCAGTCTCTGAATCTCTAATCTCTCCAATCATAATCACATCTGGAGATTGACGTAGAAGAGCCCTTAATCCAGAAGCAAAATTTAAATCTATTTCTGGTCTTACTTGAATTTGCGTGATTCCTTCAATGGAGTACTCTACTGGATCTTCAATTGTAATAATATTCCTTTCTGCGGTATTCAATTGATTTATTATAGAGTACAAAGTAGTAGATTTCCCTGAACCTGTAGGCCCAGTTACCAAAATCATTCCATAGGGTTTTTTAAGTGCTTCCTTAAATAAGCTTAAAGGTCCTGGAGAAAACCCAAGTCTATCTAAACCTATAGATAAATTCGATTTATCTAAAGCCCTTAAAACAAATTTTTGACCAAAACTCACTGGTAAACAAGAAACCCTGAAATCGATCTCTCTGTTTTGGATCCTTACACTAAATCTTCCATCTTGAGGTATACGGAACTCGGTAATATCTAAACCTGAAATTATCTTTAATCTCGCTAAAATTGCAGCTTGTTTTTCTTTAGGAACCTCAAAGATATCATAAAGTATACCATCTATGCGGTAGCGTATCTTCAAAACATCTTGTTGCGGCTCAACATGAATATCGGAAGCCCTTCTCTTTATTGCTTCAGCGATGATCAAATCTGTAAATTTTATTACCGGTGGCTTCTTAGATTCTTCTACAAGTTCACCTATCTTTAAAGTCTGTTCTTCTATTAAAACTTCTTTTAGAGATTCTAACTCCTCAAATCTCTTCTCTTTATGATAAAATTTCTCAATCGCTTCTAAAATCTGATCTTCTGAAGCAATCACTGACTGGATAAAATATCCAGTTAAAGCCTTTAGATCATCTAAGGCAAGAATATTTAATGGATCTGATGTTGCTATAGTGATTGTATTACCTATTTTAGAAATAGGAATGAGTAAATGTTGTCTGGCTACTCTCTCAGGGATTATCTCTAAAACCTCAGATGAAAGTTTAAATCTTGAAAGATCGATTCTTGGAATATAGAGAGAAGAGGATATCAAAGATATTAATTCGGCCTCTGAGACTATACCTTCTTTTATGAGGAAATCTTTCAAAGGTAAAGAACTTTTCTTTTGCAATTCCAAATATCTGTCTAAATCTTCTTCCTTTATCTTCTTAGATTTAATTAAACAATCGATCAATCTTTCTTTTAAAGTGCCCATAAAATTTTAAGTTAGCCAAGTTAGAGAACTATTCAAGTTAGTCACTTAACTCACCTGACTCTCAAAAAAACTACTCTTCCTTTGCTCCTGTAACTCGCATAACTTCTTCTAAAGTTGTAATACCTTCTAAGCATTTATTCAAGGCTTCTTCTCTTAAGGTCTTCATGCCTTCTAATTGAGCTTGTTCTTTTATTAGATGCTCTTGAGATCGAGATAAAACCAATTCTTTTATCTTTGGCGTCAACAAGAGAATCTCACAAACTCCAGTCCTTCCCTTATAACCTGTATTGAGACATTGACTACACCCTTTGCCTCGATAGAGAAAATCTATCTCTTTTGTGAAAATTCCTTTAATTAAATCTTTCTCTACCAGAACCTTCTCTTTACAATTCGGACATATCTTCCTCAACAATCTTTGTGAAAGAATAGAGATAAGAGAATCACAGATCAAGAAAGGTTGTGCACCCATATCAACCAATCTTACTACTGCTCCAGCTGCAGTTGTAGTATGGACTGTAGATAGAACCAAATGCCCAGTTAAAGCAGATTTTATAGCTATATCTAAGGTCTCGTAATCACGCATCTCTCCAATCATGATTATGTCTGGATCCTGTCTTAATATCGAACGCAAAGATACAGCAAAAGTTAAACTAACATCAGGTGAGATCTGAACCTGATTTATTCCCTCTATATTATACTCTATAGGATCTTCTACGGTAATGATATTCTTTTCTGGAGAACGAACAAAATTCAAAATCGAATACATCGTCGTTGTCTTTCCGCAACCTGTAGGCCCACAGACCAAAATCATCCCATGGGGAGATTTAGCTGATCTTTTTAAGACCTCTAAGATCTCTAAACTAAAGCCAAGTTTTTCAATATCTAATATCACCTTAGATCTGTCTAGGATCCTCAAAGCAACTTTTTCTCCAAAACTAGATGGTAGAACCGAAACCCTGAAATCTACTTCTTTTGTCCTGATCTTAGCTACAAATCTACCATCTTGGGGAAGTCGGTGTTCGGCTATATTCAAATTTGAAATCACTTTAATCCTTGAGATTATCCCCTGATGGACAGACTTTGTAAGTCTTGATCTCTCCTGTAAAACTCCATCAACACGGAATCTTACTCGGACTTGATCTATTAATGGTTCAATAAGAATATCTGAGGCACCTAATAAGACCGCATCTTCTAATAGAGTATCTATAATATTTACTATTGGGCCTTCCTTCGATAGATCTATGAGTTCCTCTGAAGATAGAAACTTTTCTTTCTTTTTCTCGATCAACTCTAACTCTAATCTTTCCTTAGAAAAATCTTCGATGATCCTTTCAATCTCTCTCTCTATCTTTACAGGATAATACTCTTCAATTGCCCTTTGGATAGCCTCAGGTTCTGAGAGTACAAAATTTATCTTAAAGCCAGTCAAGCTCTTAATTCCATCTAAGGCGAATATATCTAAAGGATCAGCCATTGCTACTGTAACTGTATCTTCTATCTTTGAGATGGGTATAATTCTATAGTACCTAGCCAAATCAGAAGGTATCAACTTTAAGATCTCTTCTGGAATTTTAAAGCGGGTCAACTCCAAGAGAGGAATCTCTAAACTCTCAACTAAAACACCAAGTAAATCTTTTTCTTTAATGAGTTTGAGCTCAACTAATACATCAGATAACCTTTTATTCTCCCTTTTCTGAAACTCCAAGGCCCGATCCAAATCTTCTTTAGTGATAAGAGAATTCTTTATAAGGATTTCAGTTATGCGTTCCTTTAAGGACACCATTTTTCAAGTTAGAAAGTTATTCAAATAACTCTTAACTTCCTAACTCCCCTAGCTCCCCTAACTTTACCTAACTTCTTATTTCAAGTTATTCAAGTTAGGAAGTTATTCAAGTTATTCAAGTGACTTCCTAACTTCCTAACTTTACCTAACTTCCTAACTCCCCTAACTTTACCTAACTTCTTATTTATAATATCTATCTATAGCTTTCTTAATATCTGAGGTTATGCCAACAAATGTTTGGATATTACAACCGCTAAGCAATTCTAAATCCTCAATTGCCTGAGTATTCAATGGATTACTCATTGCTACTGATAGATTATTTCCTATTCTATCTACTGGAATAAGACAGTATTGTCTGGCCACCCTCTCAGGGATCACCTTTATAATCTCATCCTCTATAGAGTAATTAGCCAAAGGTAAATAAGGAAAACCATACTGTGTAGTTATCGCTAGAGCAATATCTTCTTCTTTGGCAAAGCCGAGTTCAACCAAGACCTCTCCCAATAAACCACCTTTCTCCTTCTGTATAGCTAAAGCCTTCTCTAATTGTTTTGAATTTA
>DDKR01000120.1 GCA_002340085.1 Candidatus Omnitrophica bacterium UBA2593 | reverse complement strand
CAGAGATCAAAAATTTTATTTTGGATAAGCCCTCATCAGGATAAAACTTGAATTGCCAGGTTTCTTTTCCTTCTGCCTCTTGCCAGGTTCTGCCACCATCTGTGGAGACCTCAACTTTACTAATCTCTGCTTCCTTACTTTTTGCCTTTCCGGTGATATTTATTCTTTCTCCAATTAAATCTTCTTTAGAAAAAGAGAATTCCTCAAGGAGAGTGGTTGCATCTTTGTTCTCAACCTTTACCTCAAAAATGCTTATTTTTTCTTCCTGGCTAAATCCTAAAGTAAAAAAAATTAAAAGCAACAAACTTAAAATTAACTTCTTCATCTTCTCTCCTTGGTTAAAATTTGTTCTTTTAGACTCAAGATAAATTAAATATTTTTAAAGTAATTTCTTAAAACTCTTCTTATCTTCTTCATAAATTCGATGGCTTTCTTTGCATCTTTTCTTTGAATATTTAAACCTGGATAGCGAACTTCTACAGCAAATGTGCTAAGCCAAATCATTTCTTCCTTAAAGTCTTCTAAATAAGGAATGGATTTTTTACAGTCTCCAAGCAAAATCTCTAAATCATGGATCTTACCAAAAGAAATCTTATTTTCTTGCAGAACTGCTTTCATATATTTCTCTAATGCATTGTTGACTATGGAAACAGACTGTATAACAGAAGTGGTCTTGCTTTAGACTCTCTTATCGCAACTTTAAAATCCTCCTCTGTCTTTCTAATCCATTCCTTGGTTATCTCCTTCATAATTCTTTGCCTTTTTCAAGTATCGTTTTTAAGAAAAAATCACCTTTTTTGAGCCTCTCCTTTAAATCTTTAGACCTTCTCGCTATTAAATCAAGAGAGAGGAGAAGGTATTTCTTTTCTTATCAGAACTGCTTGCTCAATAGGTCTTAATTTAGTCTTCATTATGATTAACAAATCCCCATCGCTATCTTTATCTATCTTTCCATATGCATAGGAACCAAAAAGGATAACTTTTTTAGGATTAAACTTAAGTTTTATCTGTCGAGCGTAATCCTTTATTTGATTAAGTTTAGTCCTGCTCATTTTCTTTTATCTCTGTTTGGCACTGTTAGAAACGATTTTGTGAAACCCTATTTTTCGGCTCTTTCGCAAGGAAATAACCAGCTGCCTATCACCTACGCGGTGATAAGGGTTTCACCGTTTTACAATCATCTTCAAGGCTCTTCAGTAAACTATCCAATTCACAGCACATCTTCAATAATATACCAAGATTATGAATCCTATATCTTTTTGCAGTAATATCGCGACCTCTACTAACGAGGAAACCTTTTAGGTATTTCTCGACTGCCTGATGACAATGGAAACAGATTATATCCGTCCAACCACCATGTCTAAATGATAATCTCGCTTCATCAAGGTCATGGTCTCCTTTTTCAAACCACTCCTTTGCCAAAACCTTGAAATTAGAATTATTTTTCATAGAGCACTTCACCTTCTTTAAGGATACGTTTGATAAAAAAATCACCTAAAGAAAGTCTCTCTTTAAATTCCTCTGGTGTATAGATAATGAAATCTATGGGTAGGCCTCGGTCATCTAAAAATTGATAGATTTCAAGGGGCCGACGATGACGTGGCAACTCTGTTTCTTTGATAATAAAGAAATCCAAATCACTTCCTTCCTCAAATTCACCTTTTGCTGCTGAACCAAATAAGATGATTTTTTCTGGACGATATTTTCTCCTAATCTCTTCGGTAATTATCTGAATATTTTTCTTTAATTCTTTAGTCACCTTTTTCTCTATTCAATTGTATAAACCTCAATTCGCCTTATTTCAAAATCAACAATCTTTCCACTATGTTCTCCTGTGTGCTTAAAGTCAACCAGAAATCTACCCGGATTTCGAACAGAACCAGGAAATGCTACATTAGATCTTAGAGTATATGTATTAATACCTGGATTAATAAGAGGGTTGTCAAGAGTTGCAATATTTGCTTCCCCATAATAGTCACGAACCTGGATCTTAAGGGCTCTTATTCTGTATGGTACGCCACTGCGATTATTGACTTTAACCGTAAAATTAATATATTGACCCGATTGAAATCGCTGAGGTTCTGTCTTAAATTCATCAATATGAGTTACTCTAAACAGATCATGTTGGGATTTTATCTCTACATCTACAGTCCGGCTTGCTGTCCCTCCTGCTTCATTAGTAACCGTAAGTATATAACGCTTTGTCTGGGTTGGAGAAGCGTGGGGTATATGAACGAAGTGTTCACCAGAACTTCGAAGGTAAGCAGTTACATCGGGTTCAATTCTTACAGTGCGAATTCTACTTCCCGAAGGTTGTGCTTCTACTCTCCATCTTAGTCTAAGCATCTCACCTGCGGCAATAACAAGAGGGTTAGCAGAGAACTCATGGATAATCGGTTCATCTAGTGTTGCTTGTGTTAATTGTTCGGGCCTACTAAGAGCTTGCCCTATTCCAATATCTTGGTCTATTTGCGGCTGCGGTTGTGCCTCTTTTCGGCGTGAACCTTTTCGCGGTGGTGCTGCTAAAACTGAATTTAAGCTTCCCAACAAAAATAATCCGGC
>DDKR01000083.1 GCA_002340085.1 Candidatus Omnitrophica bacterium UBA2593 | reverse complement strand
TCCAAAAAGCATAGAGTAAAAGTAAGGACTACAAATGTTATTGAGCGTTCATTTCGTGAAGTAAGGCGTAGGACCAAGACTATGAACTGCTTTACTAATGAAGCAAGTTGTGGTAGGAATAATCTATGTGATCTTCAACCACTTAAATAACCATTGGAAGGAGCACCCTTTAAAGAAGTTTAATCAGCTCAACGGAAATAATAAAAATGGCAATTACACACTTTTTTCTTGACGTTACCTCTTTCAGAAGCTGTCTTTTAATTTGATAGGCTTTCTTTTAAAATAATAGAAATTAAAATTCCTTTTCATAGGCAACCTCCTCTGGTATTTCATCTAGCCTTTCTATTATACCAGAGTTGTTAGGTATGTATCTTAAGCCTCTGCAAAAGTTGCTCCAAGGATCATCCACCATATAAGACTTACCTCGGGTAAGAAAAAAGTAAAATCTATCAGGTTGTGGATTAAAAAGACAGAAGAAGCAGTAATCAGAGAAATGATTTCTTTTTTGTAATTTGACTGTTTGATATTTTCTACACCAGATTTAATACTCACAATCATTAACCAAAGAAAAGAGATTAAACCCAAAACTCCCATCTCTGCCCAGATTTGCAAGTAAGAGTTATGGGTATAGCGGCATTGGGGTAAATTGAAATTTCCTACTCCTACTCCAGTCAAAGGTTTTGCTTTGATTATCTCCAAGGTGTCTTTCCAATAATTTAATCTCATTACTACAGAGAATATAGGTTGGGTATATTGTTTTTGTGTTGTTGTCCTTGTAATAAAGATCAAACCAATAATTGCTAACAATCCAAAAAGAAGAAGAATTCTTCTCTTTCCTAATTTATCTTGTAAGTAGAAATATATAATCAATGCTAAGAAGATACTTAAAAATGCACCTAAAGATTTCGTAAGAAAGAGAGCAAAAGAAAGCGGTACTATAAACCAAATTCTGTGTTTATTAATTAAGCTAAGTGGTATAATCATGGTTAAATAACCAGCTAAGGTATTAGGAGTAACAAAAGGAAAAAATATTCTTTTGCGTTCTATATAATCTAAAGCAAAAGAGTTGTTAATTTTTTCTTTAGCGATGTAGTCTAACAGATGCTGGAAGCCAAAGAAATATTGATAGATAGCCAATAAGCTGATAATTATACCACCCCAGGTGATAATTCGTAGGAGTCGCAATTTATCTTTAAAAGATAGAGAAATAGTAATTATAAATAGAAGTAAGGCAATTATGTATCTGTGGAGATCTTCGATACTACTTAGTCTACTTTGAGAAAAGACCACCGAAATAATCAAAGCTAAACAAAAAAGTATTAACGGATATTTTAAACCTTGAATTTTTTTAAAAGAGATCTTTTTAATGATTGTCCAGAGAATTAAAAATCCTAAAGACAAACTAGAATAGATAAGGTTTAGATAAGGAAAGGCTAAAGAAGAGATAAATGGACGGATAAAGATTAGACTGAAAAGAATTATAAACACTATGTTATAATTTTATTTTATAATGGGAGGTGTGTCAAATAGATTTGGCAAAGAATTATTTCAGATTCGCTTCGTAAAGGGATTCATAGATAGGACCTTTAGGGGTAAGGGTACTTTTGAAGAGAGTAATTTTGCCAACCAGTAAATCCATCCTCTCAAAATCTATTCTTTTGATCCTCTCTAATAATTCTGAGCGATTTAAAGGAGACCTTACTCTTCCAATCGTTATATGAGCAGAGAATCCTCTTTCTTCTCTTTTGAATCCTATTTTATTCAGTCCTTCTTCTAAATCTAAAAAAATCTTCTGTAATTCTTCTTTTCCTTTCTCTATACTAATCCAGATGACCCTCGGGTTACTTAATTTCGGGAAGGCCCCAATCTTTAACAATTCCATAGAAAATTTCTCATACTCTTCTGAGATCTTCTCTAAAATCTCCTTAATCTCTTCTATCTTCTTTTCTTCTACATTTCCTAAGAATTTCAAGGTTAAATGTATATTTTCAGGTTCTACCCATTTTACATCTGCCTGTGATTCCTTTAGTTGTTCTTGAATCTTTAGGATTTTGTTCTGGATCTCTTTGGTAAGTGATATGGCAATAAAGGCTCTTATAGACATTCTCTTAATAATTTAAAGGCAGAATCTTTTGCTCTTTTCTTTATAGAGATTCTGTCTTCTTTAAAGAAAAACTTTTTTGTAATGGATTTATCTTTTCCAACTACAGAGATATAGACGGTTCCTACAGGAGTTTTTTTGGTTCCACCAGAAGGCCCAGCAATACCTGTGACTCCTATACCGAAATCTGAATTTGCAATTTTTCTTATACTCTCTGCCATGAGAAGAGCTGTCTCTCCTGAAGTAACTCCTTTTGTTCTTAAGAGATTCTTAGGAATTTTTAAGACAGATATCTTCATCTCAGGTGTATATGAGACTATTCCTAATCGGAAAAACTTAGAACTCCCAGGTATATTGGTTAAGGTATGTGAGATTAAGCCACCGGTACAAGATTCAGCAATTGCTATTGTCTTTTTATTTATTTTCAAAATCTCTGCAATTAAAAGTTCTTTCATTCTTTACTCATTATACCAAAGTTGGTAATATAATTCAAAATGTATAAAATTTGGGTAATATAATTTAAAGTGTATAAATTTGAAAAGTTACCGAACAACAGCTTAAAGAATTTAACAAACAAAATTAAGAAGCTTTAAAAAATCAAAATAACTCTAAATTCTTAATCAAATTTTAGACTCAAAGTTTATTATTCAATCACTTTCTAAAAATCTTAAAGTTACTATCATCAATAGATTACAGGACTATATGATTTATTAAGATCAATTAAAAGAAAGCGCTTTCAAAAATTCCCGTCAGTAAGAACTAATTTAGTTGACATCTTCGTATTTTTTGTTATATTTGAATGTAGTGGAAGAGAAATTTCTAATTCCCATTTCAAAATTTGGTAAAAAGATTGAACTTTCATCAAAGGTTTGGAAAGAAAAGATATTGTTAGGACACCCTGAATTCAGTTTGAATCCCGAATATCTAAATGAGATATTTAGGACAATCGAAGATCCTGAGTATATCGTTGAAGGTTGGACAGATGAACTTTTAGCTCTACGTTGGTGTGAAGTAGCACCCAAAAATCCCAAATACCTATGCGTCGTATATCGTGAGTTAGAAGACCGAGGTTTTATCATTACAGCATTTTTCATCTCAAGATATGGAAAATTATTGAGGAGGAAGATAAAATGGCAGAAGCAACAATTATAGAGAAACAGACCCGCCTTATTTATGATCGTGAAAACGATGTCCTTTACATCAATTTTGGGAAACTACAACCTGCTGATGATTCGGATATTACCGATGAGGGAATCATTGTGCGACTTAGAGAAGGAAAGATTGTAGGCTTGACTATTCTTAATGTGACAAGAAACCTCCTCTTTTAATAATACCTCAAGACGATCAACTCCTATTTTCCCTGTAAAAACATCTTGGCATATCGATTATCACTGTTTTTAACTCGACCTTTCTACCCCAATCTTTCATCCCCATTTTTCCACCCCAGGGATGGAAATGGTAGGGGTGGAAAAGTGGTTTTATTTTCTCAGAATTATCTTTATGTCCTAATCTTTACACTCCCGGAAAAAAGGTTAGGGCAATTATAATGATACGGTTACATGGTGATAAGGTTAACTTTTTATCTCGTTAAGAAAAATCCTATCTGTCAAAGTCGGGTTGAGATATAGACTTTCAAATCCTAAACTTATAGTCTAAATACAAAGGAATCAAAATAATTTCAAATTCTTAATCAAATTTTAAACTCAAAGTTTATTATACAATCATCTTTTTAAAATTTTAAGTTATTTTATACCAATAGGTTATAAAATTATATGATCTACTAAAATCAGGTTAAAAGAAAGCGCTTTCAAAAAATAGGGTTTTGGGTATTGTTTTTTGGTATTTATAGGTTATACTTTATTTAAAGAGGGTGTATTTTAGCTGGTTAGGTATACCTACTAATTTTACATTTTAAGAAAAGATGAGTTCTAAGACTACCAAATCTATCAGTATCCTGTTGGCTCTTTGTTTGTTCTTCCAACAAATAGGATTTAGCCAGATTCCTTCATCTCTCTCAATAAATCCTATTTCTTCTTCTCTTCCTCTATTGCGCTATTTGAGTCTAAATTCAGCAAATCCTTTTAATTACT
>DDKR01000026.1 GCA_002340085.1 Candidatus Omnitrophica bacterium UBA2593 | reverse complement strand
AAGAATAAGATTGTCTTTCTATCTTTGAGATTGATCATGTTAATTTGAAGTATCTATCTGTTCACCTGAAAGGATAAAATCTATCACATCTTGCCCCTTTATAGATCTCCTTGTAAGAATCCCTAGTTCTAAATCTTTAAATTCTTCTCTTAGCCTACTCAAAAAAATCTGAATCCTTTCTGTCTCATCTAATCTCTTTGAAGCACAGCTTCCTACAATTTTGAATTTACCTTTAGAAAAAGAAAGTTCCTTTAACCAGATGCCCTTAGGAATACTATCGGAAATAAAATTTAATTTTTCTGACCAGGCAACTCTTCTACCCTTCAATTGGTCCAAATTAGATTTATCCTTCTCTAAGGTCTCTATCTCCTTTTTTAGATCATCGTAAGCTATTTTCTTTTCTTGGAATTCAGAGAATCTCTTATTTAAACTATCCAGTTTAGTCTTTCTCACCACAGCTGTAACAGCTAAACTTAGATGAATTAATAATACGATTATCAAGATCTTTAAGAGAAAATTTAGGGGGATCTCGAATTTAAATTTAACCTCTTTTTTTCTTAATTCTTTGGGTAAAAGGTTAATCTCAATCATCTTAAAGTCAAACCCAAGGCAACATAGAACTGTTTAGATAAATTGTTTAACCTCTGTGAATCTAAAGATCTATCGATTAAAAAACTCCTCAGTGGATCCCAAGAACCAATCTCTATTTCTAAAAGGTCTTTCAGAGAACGAGTTATTCCCTCAAAGATACTTCCACCACCACAGAGATAAATTTTTTCTACCGAAAGCCCAGACCTCGACTCATAGTAATCGAAAGATGCCCTGACTTCAGAGGTTAAATTAGCCATCTCCTCCAGGAAGACTTCAGCTATCTGATCTGGTTTATCTTTAGGTTCAGATAAGAGTCTCTGCGCAGTAGAAAAATCTATAGAAAAGTATTCAGTGAGTCTATTTATAAATAATTTAGAGCCTATCAAGACATCGCGACTAAAGACAGGTATCTTATCTTCTAAGATAGCCAGATTAGAATAAGTTGCCCCTATATTTAAGATACTCGTTACTCTCTCTTTTGACTCACAGGTTAAATTAAAGAGATTGCACAGACACAAAGAATCAATATCAACTATATCTGGTTCTAAACCACAATCTTTTACAAGATTACACTTTGAGTGGACAAATTCTTTTTTTGCTGCAACAACGAGTGTAAGAACCTTATCGGACTCCATCTCTTTTAGTATGATGCCATCTAAAAATACACCTTCAATTCCAAAGGGAATATGCTTTTCTGCCTCAAATCTTAAAGAATTCTTAAATTCTTTGGGTTCTAATTTAGGAAAGGATATGAACCTTGTAATGACCTGAGGCCCACAAACAGAGATATTCACCCTCTTTGTCTTTAAATTCACCTCTTTTGCTACTCTCAAGACCGCTTCCTTTACATTCCCATTTAAAATCTCTTGAATCCCGAAACCCAAAATTTTCCTCTTTTTCTCTATCTGAATGCATTTCACTACCGAACTACCGATGTCTAATCCTACTTTAATCAATAGGTGACCGCTCCTTCCTCTCTTAACTCCTGAAGTTCTTCAGGAGAAGGCCGAATCCAAAGAAACTCTCCCTTTTCTTCTTCGATTCTCTTCTCAATCTCTTTCTCAATCGCTGAGATTGCTTCCGGGTCTATCTGGGGGATAAACTCTTCTGGGGGTTTAGGTAGTTCCAAGGGAAATTCTTCTTCTATAATTGGAGGTATTGGTTCTTCTACTTTTGGTGAGATTTCTTCCGGCCTCAATGGCCTTTCTGGAAGAAAAGTAGAAATCTCTCTAGTTAATCTTAGATTAAAGATTATGATCCCTATAAGAATGATTAAACCTATAACCAAAAAAATTATCTTCCTTCTCATCATTTCTGTCTCCAAGACAAACTGATATAATCTCCAGTTGTAGGATAGAAAGGTGGTGGAAAATTTACTAAACGCCGATCATAATGATAAGACTTAGAATATCCGCTTCTCTTTCTTCCTGTAGAAGAACTAAATGTTCCTACAGGTCCTCTTTCTCTCTGAATTATTCCTCCATAAACGGTTAAGACTCCTTTTGCTGGAGGCTGCCACCAATTCTCCACAATAAAGGAATTTCCTAAAGCCATGATACTAGCTTCAACCTTTACATTATAAGGAGCATTCCTAGATATAACCACATCTCTTTCGGCGATCAAACCCAATACATCTGTAGACTCTGGATTGGTGCGGGGATCCGTATTGTAAGTAATATTACTTGTAACTACAACATTACGATTTGTTCCTACTGAGAGTTGACCTTTCAATGTTCCAGAGATATAAAGGTTTCCTCCGGTAACGAATAGTGCACCGTTATCAGGTAAAAACATATTCTTATTGTTCCAACCCTTATGGCTATTTGTAACATTCATTGTGCCATCATTTTTTAAGAGAATAGTTGTAGGTCCAGTCAAATGTAGTCCACCGCGAACAGCAGCCGTCCTCAAATCTAAGGCTTTAGAAGGCATCCCAAGAGGTTTGGTGCCTAACTGTATACCTTGTTCAAAGACAGGATTATCCCTTGTCGGCCTATCTGGAGGATAAGAATAGATATAGCCATCATGAAAATAATACATGTAATTATCTGCGCTCTTTGTTCGATCAGAAAATAGAGGTGAACCATAGAGATGGAAATGAGAATTAGTCTGGGTAGGTCCTTTTAAGCGATCTCCGGTAACGAACCAAACCGGGACTCTATACCAACCATACCACCGAAAATGCTCATCATCAGTAAAATAGCAGTAGCGAGCATAACTATCCGTCCGAACTTCAACCTCTAATTCTGAGGAAATACTATCCATTTGTCCTGTAGATCTGATTCGGTATTTTTTAAGATAATTTTCAGGATTGCTATCATCAGGATCAATAATTACATTATAACTTCCTCCGCCTAAATTTTGAGGACCACTAAAAGGATTGAAAGGAGAGATCTCACGTGGAGGTCTAGGCTGAGACCTCAACCATTCCAAACTTCTATCTATACCCGCCTCAGCCAAATAGAAACTCTTAATTTGCTGAATATGCCTTTCAGCGGTTGATCTCTCATTTATAGAGGTAAAGACAAAGACTGCTGAAAATCCAAGAAGAACAGATATAAGCAGATAGGTAATAATAAGGACAACACCTTTTTTATCTCTCATAACTCTCTCCAGGAGATGATCTGAAGATCTGTATGAAGATCTAAAGCCTTAATCGCCTCCATATAGATCTGATTGTATCCTATGTGGGCATTTCCATTCAGTTCTGCCTCCTCACCTGCCCAGACGCCACCAAAGACATTTA
>DDKR01000021.1 GCA_002340085.1 Candidatus Omnitrophica bacterium UBA2593 | reverse complement strand
AATATTTGAAGTTAAATAAACAGACAATCTATAATTGGCTTAACACAGGAAAGTTTTCAGGGATAAAGATCGGTGGAACTTGGAGGTTTGATAAGAGAGAAGTCGATTTATGGTTAAAAGAGAGACGCTGCCCAAAACCTAAGAGAACTTAAGATGTTTGCTAAGAATAGTTTGGGAGTATATCTTACTTCTAGAAAAGCTTCATTGGTAGAGACGGCAGGTAGAAGGATTGTAAAAAATTGTACTTTCTCCTTTAGAGAAATTGAATCTATCCTAGGGCCAGGAGATGAGGTAGTCAAAAAGATAGCCTTTTTTCAAGAAGCTCTAAGAGACAACCAAATAAAGACGAAGGGATGCTTTATTGGGTTCTCCTCAGAGGATCTCGTCATCCGCTCTTTTATTATTTCAATTTTACCTTCCAAAGAGATTCCTTCTGCAATAAATTTCGAGGTGAAGAGGTATATTCCATCCTCTATTATAGAAGAACTGGTTTTTGATTTCCAATACAGGCCCGATAGATTAGCAAAGAAGATAGAGATTATCCTTGCGGGAATAAAAAGGGAGCTTCTTAAGAAATACAATGATATATTTGGACAATTAGGACTTAAGATTTTAGGTATAGAACCAGGTGCATTTAGTACTTTGAGGCTTTTAAGACAGAAAAAGAAGATAGAAGAGAAAGATTTAATTGCACTTATTGATGTAAATGAAGAGGAGTTCAATTTTACCATAATTCTAAGTAATTTTCCTCTCTTTACCCATCAAATAAAGATACCTACTTTAAAAGAAGAAGAGATCTCTTTTAAGTTCTATTCTGAGATAAGAATATCTTTAGATTATTTTAGACGTCAGTTTCCAGGCAAGGAGATAAAAAAGATTTTCCTCTTAACCGAACCTCAATTTTTCTCTTTGGTAGAAGGTTTGGAAACCGAAATCGATGTTCCTGTAGAAGTTTTGGAACCAGCTGTTCTTCTGGATAAGAAGGATAAAGGATTAACTGTAAGTGAACTCAAAGCCTTTGGCTTAGCTTTGCGTTCTCGGGATCTAAAGACAATAACCATTAACCTCTATAACCCCAAAATTCTAATCGAAAGACCTGTTGAAGTTGCGCCTCCAAAAATAACTCTAGCTTCCATAAACCTCAAGGTCATTTTAAGATCCTTAATAGCCGGCTTCTTTATAGCTCTACTTGCCTTCTTTTTAGGATACCAGAAGTCTTTACCTTTAAGAAGAGAATTAAAAGATTATCGAATAAGGGTTTCATCTTTGAAGATAGCATCTCCTTACACTACATTATCTGATCTGCAAAATATAAAGATAAATTTCCAGAAGAAGTCAGATGAGATTGATAGAGAAGTCAAAAGACTTAGGCTTAAAGTCACACCTTTTTTTAATTCTCTTCCTTCACTCATTCCTGAAGAATTATGTTTAGAGAGGCTATCTTTTATAAAAGGAGAATTGAGATTGAGTGGTTATGCTTACTTAGGAGATGAGAAGAAAGAGCTTGACGCAGTCTATAGATTTTTATCTTCTCTTAAAGAAACTGGTATATTTACCCAGAGGTTCAAGGATATTAGGTTTATTTCTATAATTCGAAGTAAAAAAAGAGAATTTAATATAACAAATTTTGAGATTTTAGCAAGATAATAGAGTAGAGAATAAGCAATTTTATGAGTGTAATCCATAAGAGAGCTGGGTAGTTATGGTTATAAAGATAAAAGATCTCATCAAAAGACAAAATTTAATCCTGAGCTTGGTAATTTTATTTCTTAGTCTAATTGTTGCTAGAAACATATACAGAGGACAAATTAGGAATGTTGTTTCTCTAAAAGAGGAGATGAAAGAAATGGGAGAAAGAGAGGCCATTCTAGGAGAAATCCAGATCTTAGAGAAAGGAATAGGAGAATATAAAGAGAGATTTAAAAAATTAGATATTTCTTCTCCAGTAGAAGAATTTACTAAATACGCTGGAATCTGCGATATTAAGGTTTCATCTATTCGGCCTGGGTTAGAGATTGTCCATGGGAATTTCATTAAGCAACCTATAATAATGGAGTTATTAGGTAATTATCATAGTTTGGGCAAATTCCTATCTCTTCTAGAAAAAAATTTTCAGGTCGAAATTCAACAGATACGATTATCTAAAATAGAAGATGTAAGTGAAGCAGAAGATTTAAGAATTAGTATTTCGGTGAATTTAATTTTTCTTGAATGATTAATCACAGATTAAGACAGATCACACAGATTATTATCCTATATTTTACATATTGTATTTTGCTATATTCTGTTTATGATATTGTCTATGTTTTTGGAAAGGAAGAGATAGGTTATACTGCGCAGGATTTGCGTGATCCATTTAGTTCGGTTATTCCTGAGATTGCTGTAGAGTCTCCTATAGAGGAAAGACCTGTAGAAAAAATACCCGAAATTCCAGTTTTTCCTCCTGAGCTTAATGTTCAGGCGGTTGTCTGGGGCTCACCTGTCCCTCAGGCAGTTATCAATGGAGAAATCTTGAGGATAGGAGATACTATTGATGGTGCAAAGATTACCAATATCACTAGAGAAGGGATAGATATAATCTATAAAGGAAGAATTTTTAATCTTCTTTCTCCAGGAAGAAAAAGTTTAATAGAAAAAAAGGAGGAAAAATGAATCACAGATTAAGACAGATTGTGTTTCTCCTTCTGTCTGTTTTCTTTCTTCTGTTTTCTGCTTGTACTTTTGCTGAAGAACTTTCTTTCCCTAATCCTGAGCAACCCATCTCTTTGGACTTTAAGGATGTATCTTTAAAAGATATCTTAAAGATATTCTCTATCCAATCAGGATTAAACTTTATTGCTTCAGAAGTAGTTCGGGATCGCACCTTTACCCTTTATTTGGAAAATGTTCCAGTCAAAGATGCAATGGATAAGATCTTTAAAGCAAATAATCTTACCTATGAGTTGGATCCGGAATCTAAGATATTCATTGTCAAGGAGTGGGGGAAGCCAACCATTGAAACAATCACAAGAGTATTTCCTTTAAAGTATAGCCGTATTCCTGGCTCTAATTTGGTCAAGCAGATATCTGCTGCTTTAGGGGCAACTGCTGATAAAGGTATAGTTGAGGCAGTAAAGTTAGTTATGAGTGAGTATGGTAAGATTACAGAAGATGCAAGGACAAACTCACTCATTATTACCGATATTCCTGCAAGATTTGATTTAATTGAGGAGACGATTGCTCGTTTAGATGTACCTATACCTCAGGTCTTAATTGAAGTAGAGATGCTAGATGTTTCGAAGAGCAGTGTGGATCTTCTAGGAGTAAAGTTTGGTACAACCTGGTTACATCTCTCGGGATCTGAGACTGCTACCACATTTCCTTTGGGTAGAAGATTAGCTAAGACAGGTGCAGATGCACCAACAAAGGGATTTACTACGGGAATCTTATCTACAGCAGATTTATCGGTAGCCTTACAATTCTTATCTACGCAGAGTGATACAAAGTATCTAGCTAGACCGAGACTTTTAACTTTGAGCAATGAGACTGCTGAGATAAAAATTACTACCAATGAAGCAGTAGGGATTACTAGGGCCAAAGAAAGAGAGACAGGTTATACTACTGAGACAGCGGAGAGAGTCGAGACAGGAGTTTCTTTAAAGGTCACACCCCAAACAAACATAGAGACAGGAGATATTACTTTGTTCATTGAGCCAAAGGTAAAGGAGGCAAAGCCAGGGGCAACTTTCGCAGGTATGACCTATAAAGATCCTGAAGAAAGAGGAACAAAATCGGTAGTGATGATTAAAGATGGACAGACAATTGTTATTGGAGGTCTATTAAGAAGAGAAATTTCTACAAGCTTAATTAAAGTCCCTTTTTTGGGAGACATCCCTATTTTAGGTGCTCTCTTTCGTCATCGTAGCATCGAGCCAAATAAAGAAAGAGAGCTTCTTGTTTTTCTCACTCCCCATATAGTTAAAGAAGAGATTCTAGTTAAAGTGAAGGAGAAACCAGAGGTCTTAGAGAGAGAACAAGAACCACTTATTTTAAGAAGAGAAGCTATTAAAGAGAGCTTAAAGAACTTTGAATAAACCAGTTGATTTAGTTTTCCTCCATAGGCAATTCATTAATAAGATCTGCGATCTATGTTTGAAAGGGAAGAGAGAATTTAGTGTTTGAAAATGCCGGAGAGAAGATATCTAAAATTAGGTGAGATCCTTGTAAGAGAGGGTTTAGTTATGCAAGAAGACCTAGATAAAGCAATCCTTCTTCAAAGACAAGAAGGAGAAAGGATTGGTGAGATTTTAATAAGATTGAGTTTGATTAAAGAAGAACAATTAGTTTTCGCTTTAAGTAAACAGCTCTCCATTCCTTTTGCTTCTTATGGGAGAGGTCTCCTAAGGCCGGCTGTTGATCAGGGATTAGAAGAACTTATTTCTTATGAGTATGCAGTAGAAAACCTTATTCTCCCTTTGTCAAGGACTCTGAATTCTTTAACTTGTGCTATTTTTGATCCTTTAGATGTAATCTTAATTGATAATCTAAGAAAGTTAACTGGTTGTGAGATAAACCCTGTTGTAGCAACAAAGACAGACATTTTAAAGGCGATAGAGGATTTCTATGGAAAGAAGGATCTTTTAAAAGAGGCTGTAAAAGAAACTTATGGTATTGCAGAGGTAGAAGAAGTAATAGAAGAGATACCCGAAGAGACATTGAGTTTAGATAGATTAATTGCCCGCGCAGAAGAAGCTCCTGTAGTAAAACTTGTAGATATAATTATCCGTCAAGCAATAGATGAAAGAGCTTCAGATATCCATATTGAACCATTTAAAGAGCGTATTTGTATACGTTATCGTATCGATGGAAAACTCCGTGAGATACCATCACCTGCAAGACACCTACATCTACCTATTATCTCTCGGATTAAAATCCTTTCAAAGTTAGATATCGCTGAAAAGAGACTTCCTCAAGATGGAGGATTTATAGTAAAACTTGAGGATCGGGTTGTGGATCTACGAATCTCTACAATCCCTACAATCTATGGAGAAAAAGTGGTTTTAAGAATATTAGATAGATCTGCAGTAATTTTAGATCTAAATCAACTCGGTTTTGAACCCGAACAATTACAGATATTTCGTAAGGTAATTACTTGTGCCTATGGACTTGTTCTTCTCACTGGTCCTACAGGTTCAGGAAAGACAACTACTCTATATGCAGTATTAAACGAGATAAAGTCTCCCCAAAAGAATATTATTACCATTGAAGATCCTGTAGAATATAGATTAGAGGGTATAAATCAGGTTCAGGTAAGACCTGAAATCGGTCTTTCCTTTGCGAATGCCTTAAGATCATTCTTAAGACAAGATCCTGATATTATGCTTGTAGGTGAAGTGAGGGATTTGGAGACTGGTGAAAATTGTGTGCGCTCTGCTTTAACTGGACACTTAGTTCTTTCCACATTACATACCAATGACGCACCATCGGCTGTAACGAGATTATTGGAGATTGGTATTGAACCATATCTACTTACTCCTACACTACTTTGTGTTGTTGCCCAGAGACTATTAAGAAAACTTTGTGAGAATTGTAAGGAAGCGTATGAGCCAAAGCCAGAAGAATTGGGAGAATTAAAATTAAAATCTGAACTCATTTACAGAGCTAAAGGTTGTCCTGAATGTAATCAGACAGGATATAAAGGGAGAACTTTAGTTGCTGAAGTAATGCCCATGGATGAAAGGATAAAAGAATTAATTGCTCGGCAGGCATCCTATACAAAGATTAGAGATGTAGCTAAGGAAGTGGGAATGTCTACTCTTTATGAATCAGGAATAAGAAAGGTGGAAAAAGGGATTAGTTCCTTAGAAGAGGTCTTATCAGTGACATTGGAAGTATAAAATGCCGAAATTCTTATTTGTAGCCAGGGATAGAGAAGGAAGGAAGATTCAGGATATCCAGGATGCAGTTGGAGAAGATGATCTAATAAGATTTTTACAGTCCAAAGGTCTCCTTATTATTTCTGTAAGAGAGGTAAAACCAGAAGAGATTGAAGTCCCTCTTAAGCCTAAGAAGTCGCGTTTCTCTCGCCGCCGTATAAAATCAGATGATTTGGTATTTTTTGCCCGACAATTGTCTATACTTTTAGATGCTGGAGTGACTTTATTGAGGTCCATAGATATAATCAGCCAACAGATAGAGAGCAGAGATTTCTCTTTTGTTATCGAAAAAATAAGAAAAGATGTTGAGCAAGGTACGACATTTAGAGATTCCTTAGCTAAACACAGAAGAGTATTTTCTGAGCTCTGGGTAAATTTATCAGAGATAGGAGAAGCTTCAGGAAATTTAGCTATTGTCTTAGATAGATTAGCTAGATTCTTAGAGACAAGAGCTGCATTTAGAAGAGAGATAACCTCAGCAATGATTTATCCTATGATTCTCTTTTTTGTCGCTATTGGTGCAATTTCTTTCTTTGTTTTAAGGATTATTCCCACTTTTATGGAGGTAATTAAAGGATTCGGTGTAAAATTACCCTTACTTACCCAGATGGTAATTAGTATATCAAGTATTGCTAAAAGGACATTTATTCCCTCAATTTTAATCTTTATTGTTTTGTTTTTTCTCTTCCGTAGATTTATTAATACAGAAAATGGAAGAAGAATCTTCGATAATTTTAAACTAAGGATGCCTCTATTTAGTAAGTTCTTTAGAAATTTGACTTTGGAGAGATTTTCTTCAGAGATGTCAACATTGATCGAATCAGGAGTTCCTTTACTTTATTCTTTAGAGATTACTGAGCGGGCAGTCGGGAATAAGATTGTTTCAGAGATGATTAAGAAGACAAAAGAATCTGTGAGAGATGGAAAGACATTAACCCGCCCTCTTTCGGATTTTGAATTCTTTCCTCCTCTTTTAGTTCAGATGGTCTCTGTTGGAGAGGAGACGGGAAATTTAGCGGCAATGTTCAAGAAGATAGCCTCTTATTATGAAGAATATACCCTTACTTTAATAAAAAGATTAACGGCAATGTTTGAGCCGTTAATGATCGTCTTTATGGGAATAATAATTGGAGGACTAGTTATTTCTATGTTTTTACCTATATTTTCTATTGCTACAATGACAGGAAGGTAACGCCTGTCTTAAAATTTTGACAAGAAGATCAATATCTAACAGTACTTTGTTAAAACCCGACTTTGTATAGAATAGATCTAACATTTTTCTCTTAAATTTAACCCTTCCCTCATAAAAAAGGGAGAACTTCTTTTATCTTTTGAAAAAAAGTATATCTCAAGAATTTAAATGGTTTTATAGAACATCACCTGATCTTAAAAAATTTCCAAGTATCACAAACTTACCAAAAATCCTTAAAAATCCATAATCTTAAAAACAGCTAAAAACACTCTTTGTAGTCCGACTTTGACAGATAGCATTTTTTCTCGATGCATAGATTTCCAAGCCATAATTTTTTGACACTTTTCTTATTTAATTCTCACTGAAAAACCCTA
>DDKR01000063.1 GCA_002340085.1 Candidatus Omnitrophica bacterium UBA2593 | reverse complement strand
AGGCGCAAAGTGAAGTTATAAGCCAACTTTATGCTCCAGCTTTTAATGCGAAAGGTCACATCGATTGTATAGAGATCGTCCAAGGAAATGCAAAAGCTTCGGCTCTACCTATAGTGAATGTTACCAATGAATTTGCCCGCATAACCCATGAGGCAGCGATTGGAAGGGTAGACAAAAAACAAGTCGAAACTTTAATGGCAAGAGGTTTAGAAGAAGAAAAAGCAATTGATCTGGTCATCACTGGAATGTTGAGATGAATGAAATCCAAGGTATTAGAACTTCTTAAAAATTGTACATCCTTTATATCGAAAGAAGAGATAAGTGAAAAATTAAATTTAAGTCGACAGATAGTCTCCAAATATGTTGATCAATTAAAAGAGATAGGCTATGATATTCAAGTAATCCCCCATTTGGGCTATAAACTTATCTCCTGTCCAGATAGACTCTTACCTTTTGAGATTCAGGACAAACTTAATACTAAAATTATCGGTAAAAAAATTCACCACTACGATTTGGTGGAATCGACTATGGATGTAGCTATGAAATTAGCCTTAGAAGGAGCTTGCGAAGGAACAGTCATCTGTGCAGAGGGTCAAACAAAAGGAAAAGGAAGACTAGGCAGAGAATGGATTTCTCCTAAATATAAGGGTGTATATTTCTCTTTAATTTTGAAGCCTGAGATTTCACTCAATCAAGCTCCGATAATTACTTTACTTACCGCGGTGGGTATCTGCCGAGCTGTAAATAGGATGGCCTTGGTTTCAGCTTCCATAAAATGGCCGAATGATATATTAGTGAACAATAAAAAGATAGGAGGAATCTTAACTGAATTAAATGCTGAACAGGATAGAATAAATTTTATAATTGTAGGAATAGGTATAAATGTAAATACTTCTAAATCTTTACTACCTCCAAATGCGGGTTCTCTGAAAAGCGAGACAAAAGAAGATTTTTCTCGTATAGAGTTAGTAAAAGAAATACTAAGGGATATAGAACACTTTTATCTCCTCTTCAAAAAAAAAGGAACTCAGCCTATAATTGAAAAATGGAGAGAGTTTTCTTTTCTTACAGGAGAAAGAGTAGAGGTTGTCTGTCAGAAGAGGAAATTGACTGGTGTAGTTTTAGATGTAGATTCAGATGGAAGCCTATTAATTAGAGAGGATTCAGGATTTATCAAAAGATTAACCGCAGGTGATGTAATTAGGGTAAGATGATTAGAGGAGCTGAATTCCTTGACTAAAAGATTGTATCGGGATATAATCCTATCAAAACCAGGAGGCGGAAAATGGCTAAGATAAAGAGAGTAAGAGCACGTCAGATATTAGACTCTCGAGGAAATCCTACCGTAGAAGTCGATGTAATCTTAGATACAGGCGTTATTGGAAGAGCTTCGGTCCCCTCGGGTGCTTCAACTGGAGAATACGAGGCAATAGAATTAAGAGACAATGACAAGAAAAAATTTTTAGGTAAAGGGGTTTTAAAAGCAGTCGATAATGTAAATAATGTTATCTTTCCAAAGATAAAGGGATCAAAACCCGATTTTAAGAAGATAGATAAGGTATTAATAGATTTAGATGGAACTCCAAATAAATCAAGATTGGGAGCAAATGCAATTTTAGGTGTATCTTTAGCAGTTGCAAAAGCAGATGCTCTATCAAAGAGATTACCTTTCTATAGATACTTAGGTAAAAAGGAAGCAAAGGTTCTACCCATCCCTTTGATGAATATCCTAAATGGTGGTTTGCATGCAGATAATAACTTAGATATTCAGGAATTTATGATTGCTCCCATTGGCGCAAAGGGTTTCTTAGGAGCTTTACGGATAGGTGTAGAGATCTTTTATAGTCTAAAATCAATCTTAAAATCTAGAAATTTGACTGTATCTGTGGGTGATGAAGGAGGATTTGCTCCTAAGTTAAATTCAAATGAAGAAGCGATAGAGCTAATTTTAGAAGCGATAAAAAAATCCGGTTATAAGGAAGGAAAAAATATATATTTAGCTTTAGATATAGCTTCAACCTCATTCTACAAAGATGGAAAATACTTATTTGAAGGAAAAAAAAGAGAATCCTTAGAGATGGTTTCTCTATATGAAAAATTGATCAAGAAATATCCTATCATCTCCATAGAGGATGGTCTATCTGAGGACGATTGGTTAGGTTGGAAAGAATTGACTTTAAGGTTAGGTAAGAAGATTCAATTGGTAGGAGACGATCTGTTTGTGACTAATCCAGAGAGATTAAAGAGAGGTATTAAAGAAAAAATTGCCAATTCTATTTTGATAAAATTAAATCAGATTGGGACTCTATCTGAGACACTCCAGACGATAAATCTAGCAAAGAAGAACAATTATAGATGTATAATTTCTCACCGTTCAGGTGAAACAGAAGATACAACGATTTCTCATTTAGCAGTTGCAGTAAACTCAGGTCAAATTAAGACCGGTTCGGTATGTCGTACAGATAGGGTTGCGAAGTACAACGAACTTTTAAGGATTGAAGAAGAATTAGCTAAAAACGCGGTCTACGCAGGTAGATTATGGAGATATTAAAGAGGCCAATTTATTTACTTTTAGTCATCCTTATTTTATTTTTTTTATTCTTACCTTCATATACGAAACTATGTGATTTGGAGAGAAAAAATAGAGAATTAGAAAAGAAAATCAGAGAGCTAGAGGAAAAGAATTTAGCTTTAGAGGAGGAGAAAAAGAATTTAGAAAATGATTTTTTTTATATTGAGAAGGTTGCGCGCGAAAAGTTAGGAGTAGTAAAAAAAGGAGAAATAATTTATAAAATTAGCCCATCAGAAGAAAAAAAATAACTTTACACACTATGCTTTTGATGTTAGGTTAGTATATAGCGGGGTGGAGCAGTCTGGTAGCTCGTTAGGCTCATAACCTAAAGGTCCCCGGTTCAAATCCGGGCCCCGCAACCAAGGTTTCCCGCTAAAAGCGGGATTTATTATTATGCTAAAGACAGAGAAAGAAAACATTGTAGATGAGAGAGAAAGGAAACTCATCTTAAGAGGTCTAAATCTTGGTGGATGGTTGATGATGGAGGGTTACATCTTAGGAGGAAGAAATATTTCAGAGAGTGAATTCAAGAAAGAATTAGCTAAGGTTATTGGAAAGAAAGGCTTAAGAGAATTTGAAGAGCTCTATCGGGATAATTTCATAACCGAAGAAGACATTAGAATAATTTCAAAAAAAGGTTTTAATTGCGTAAGAGTTCCTTTTAATTTTAGATTGATTGAGAATGAAGATAAACCCTATAGATACAAAGAAGATGGTTTGAGGTATTTAGATAATCTTGTAGATTGGTGTGAGAATTATAAGATTTGGTGTATCTTAGATCTTCACGCAGCAATGGGGAGTCAAAATTCTGACTGGCATTCAGATAGTTCAGGAGAAGTGCTTTTTTGGGAGAAAGGAGAGTTTCAGAAGAGAACGATTGAAGTCTGGAGATTTTTAGCAAACAGATATAAAGAAAAATCTTCTGTCGCTGGTTACGATCTCTTAAATGAACCTGTTTGTAAAAACAATAAGAAAATTTTTAAAATCTATAGAGAGATAGCAAAAGAAATCAGAGATGTGGATAAAAATCATCTAATCTTTTTAGAAGGAGGAAGCTATGCCCAAAGTTTAGATTTTTTAGGTCCTCCTTTTGATGAGAACTTAGTCTACAGTATCCATTTCTACCCACCCTTGAATTTTACCTTTAATTTCCAAAGAAATTTAGTTTATCCGGGAAGGATCGAAGGAGAATATTGGACAAAGCAAAGATTAAAAGCAATTTTAGTCAAATACTATAAATTAAAAAAGAAATGGTCAATTCCTATCTATGTGGGTGAATTTGGGATAAACTCAAGGTGTCCATATTGTTACAGAGAATTGGGGTGGCTAAAAGATACCTTAGGG
>DDKR01000088.1 GCA_002340085.1 Candidatus Omnitrophica bacterium UBA2593 | reverse complement strand
AGATCCCTTTAATCTCATTAACCCTTCCTTGATGCATCCTACAATTTATGATTACACAAATTACTTAATTAGAAGCTTGTTCTGCCTTCTTTTTACTTAGACTGATTCGGCCAAATTCATCGATTCCGATTACTTTTACCTTGATTTCATCACCTACTTTCACTACATCTTCAATATTCTTTATGAAATAATCAGCTAATTCTGAGATGTGAATAAGGCCTTCTTTGCCCGAAGGTAGAATCTCAGCAAATGCTCCATAAGGAACAACCCGAGTAACCTTTGTTTGATAATTTCTCCCCACCATTATCTCCTCAACCACCGCAAGAACCATCTCAATTGCTTTTCTTATCCCTTCTTCATTCATAGAAGCTATGAGTAAATTTCCATCGTCCTCAATATCCATGGTTACATTACAAGATTTTATGATCTTTCTAATCGTTTTTCCTCCTGGACCGATAAGCTCTCCGATTTTTAAAGGATCTATCTTCATCCTTTCAATACGCGGAGCAAAACAAGAGATCTGTTGGCGGGGCTTTGAGATGGTCTCTTCCATTTTTTCTAAAATAATTTCTCTTGCACTTTTAGCCTTTTTCAATGCAGAATAGAGGATTTCAGAATTGATACCCTCTGTCTTTATATCTAACTGTAGAGAGACAATTCCTCCTCTTGTTCCAGCAACCTTAAAGTCCATATCTCCAAAGTGATCTTCTAAACCTGTAATATCGGTTAAGAGACAAATCTGGTTATCTTCCTTTATTAGACCTAAAGCGATTCCACAGACTGCATCTTTTATAGGAACACCTGCGTCCATCAAAGCTAAAGATGCAGCACAGACCGTAGCCATACTTGAGGAACCATTGGATTCTAAGATCTCTGAGACTACTCTAATTGTATAAGGAAATTCCTCTTTTTTTGGCATTACACTTAAAAGAGACTTCTCTGCTAATATCCCATGACCGATCTCTCTTCTACCTGGACCCCTTACTGGTGAAACTTCACCTACGCTAAAGGGAGGAAAGCTATAATGGAGCATAAAGGATTTAAATCTTTCCCCTTCTAAAGCTTCAATCAATTGCTCATCTGTTCTTGTTCCCAAGGTAGTTACACATAGACTTTGGGTTTGACCTCTGGTAAATAAACTTGAACCATGGGTACGAGGTAAAACTCCCACCTGACAATTTATTGGTCTAATCTCATCTGTCGATCTTCCATCTATCCTTTTGCCTTCATCCAAGATATAACGCCTGAGTCTTTCTCTCTCTACCTCGATCAATACTCTCCTTATATCCTCTGATAAAAAACCTAAAGGAGTAAATTTTTCTTCTAACTCTTTGCATAAACAATCCAACGCTTCTTCTCTTTGATCCTTCTTAGCTAATTTAAAGATCTCTTCTAACCCTACCTTAGAAGATTCTCTCACAAGAGAGATTAAATTCTCATCTAATATCTTATATTTTACCTTCATCTTTGGTTTAGAGACTCTCTGTACCAATTCTTCCTGAATTTCTATAGTCTTAATTAAAGAAGAAAAGCCAAAATCTATAGCATCTTTAATTAATTCTTCGGAGGCTTGATTTGTCTTTCCTTCAAGCATAATTATTCCATTCTTTGTTCCAGCAATAACTATATCTAAATCAGATCCTTCTAATTCTTGATAGGTGGGATTCAAGATAAATTGTTTATCGATGTAGCCTACCCTTACTGCTCCCAAAGGACCTAAAAAAGGAATATCAGAGATACACAGAGCAGATGATCCACCAATAATACCTAATATATCAGGATCATTTTCTCCGTCAGAAGATAGAACGAGACCTACAATTTGGACCTCGTTTAAGAATCCTTTAGGAAAAAGTGGTCTTAAGGGTCTGTCGATTAGACGGCTGGTCAAAATTTCACTCTCAGAGGGTCTTCCTTCTCTCTTAAAGAACCCTCCAGGGATCTTTCCTGCGGCATATGTCTTCTCTTGATACTCTACAGTGAGAGGCAAGAAATCAGCTTCTTCTTTCGGTTCTTTAGAGACACAAACAGTAACTAAAACTACAGTTCCTCCATACTGGACAATTACAGAACCATTTGCTTGTTTGGCGATCCGGCCGGTCTCTAAAATTAACTCTTGATTCCCCAGTTTTATTTTCTCAGTAAAAATCTCTTCCATCTATCTCAGATTCAATTTTTTTATTAATTCCTTATATTTCTTGTTATTATTCTTTTTCAAGTACTCTAAAAACCTCTTTCTCTTTCCTACAAGCATAAGTAATCCTCTTCTTGAATGGAAGTCTTTAGGGTGATCTTTAAAGTGCTCAGTTAGACTGTTTATGCGTTCAGTTAAAAGGGCTACTTGGACAACAGCTGAACCTGTATCACGACCGTGGATCTTAAAATCTTCAATGATCTCTCTTTTCTTGTTTTTTTCTAAGACCAAATTAACCTCCTTATTTTGACTATATATTTTTATCATAAAAATGGTATGGGGTCAAGGCAAAATCTAATATGGCACGGGAATAGGAAGATAGATCGTATCCTAAGGCTTTTAGAAAGATTAAAAGAATTTTTGAAAGCGCTTTCTTTTAAGAGGTAAAAGAAAATCTTCAACAAGAAAAAGAAAGTTTTGACTCAGAGATTGGTCTTTCAGATTGAAGGAAATGAAGGAATTGAAGGACTTGGGGATCAAGAAAGAATTTTGTTTTTAATTGTTCTAAGACTTTTAGTAAGAGCACTTTATTCTCAAAATCTTTTACAATTCCATCTCTTAACAGACCGATTACCTCATGGATTCTAAGTAGTTCTCACTGAAAAACCCTATATTATAAGAATCTTAAGGTTATTTTGAAGATTGACTGCTCGTTTTATTTATCCTGTTTTCTTGATTTTCTTTGATCTTCTTTAAGAACTAAAAGTCTAACCATATCTTGACAGTAGCTGTCTTTGGAG
>DDKR01000016.1 GCA_002340085.1 Candidatus Omnitrophica bacterium UBA2593 | reverse complement strand
TCCTTCACAGAAGTTACAGTTAAGCCTGCAGCAGAAAGTGCTCTGACTGCTGACTCCCTACCAGAACCCGGGCCCTTTACTAACACCGATACCTCTTTTATACCTATTCCTAAAGCCTTCTTTGCTGCATCTTGGGCAGCTATCTGTGCAGCAAAAGGAGTCGATTTCTTCGATCCAGAAAATCCTACTACTCCCGGCGAAGACCAAACCAAAGTATTTCCTTCTTTATCTGTGACAGTGATGATAGTATTATTAAAAGAGGATTGGATACAGACAATCCCTGAGTAAATACCAGTAATCTTTTTTTTCTTCTGTTTCTTAGCCATCTTACTCTTTCTTCTTCCTGATTATCGCCATTCCCTTTTTTCTTGGACCTTTTCTTGTTCTGGCATTCGTCCTTGTTCTTTGACCTCTTACTGGAAGTCCTTTCTTATGACGTAGACCCCTCCAAGAACTTATCTCTATTAATCTTCGAATATTAGAAGAAATTTCCCTTTTTAAATCTCCTTCTACCTTATAACCTCTTTTCTGAATGCTGGAGGTAATCCGGGATACCTCCTCTTCAGTTAAATCCTTTGCTCTTTTACTTGGATCGATCTCTGCATCAGCCAATATCTCATTAGACAAACTCTTCCCTACACCATACAAGTAAGTAAGGGCGGTCTCTATTCTCTTTTCTTTAGGAATATCTACACCTAAAACTCTCGGCATCTCTCTTTTCTAAATTTTATCATCCTTGTCTCTGTTTATGTTTTGGATTTACACAGATAACCCTTATGACTCCTTTCCTTCTTATAATCCTACACTTATCACAGACCTTCTTTACCGATGCCTTCACTTTCATCAGATTATTTTGCTATTTAACCCTATAAGTTATTCTTCCTCTAGATAAATCATAAGGAGAAAGTTCTAACTTTACCCTATCTCCTGGTAAGATTCGGATAAAATTCAGCCTTATCTTTCCACAGATATGAGCAAGTACAATGTGGCCATTGCCTAACTCCACACGAAACATCCCATTAGGTAAGGACTCTAAGATCTTTCCCTCGGTCTCAATTAATTCTTCTTTCATCTCGTCAATACTTTAGGTCCATTCTCAGTAACCGCTACTGTATGTTCAAAATGACAAGAAGGTAATCTGTCTTTGGTTACCGCTGTCCAGCCATCAGATAAAATCTCTATCTCCCAACTACCCATGTTTACCATAACCTCAATCGCTAAGACCATACCTCTTGAAATCTTTTCTCCTTTATTCCGGCTTGAGGTAAAATTTGGTATCTCTGGAGCTTCATGAAGACTCAAACCAATCCCATGGCCAACGTAATCTCTGACTACTGAAAATTTATTTGCCTCAACATAATTTTGGATTACCCAGGAGATATCTGAGATAAAATTCCCTTCTTTTGCTTTTGAGATACCTAAATCTAAAGCCTTCTTTGTAACCTCTAAGAGTTTCTTTGTCTTTGTATTGATTCTCCCTACTGGTTTAGTAAAAGCAAAATCAGCAAAGTATCCATCTAAATTTACTCCTATATCTAAACTAACAATATCACCATCTCTTAAGATTTTAGCTTCCTTAGGGACACCATGAACTACCTCTTCATTTACCGATATACAGATATTTGCTGGGAATCCCTTATAACCTTTAAATGCAGAAATGCTTCCCTTCTCTAAAATAAAATCACAACTCAGATTATCTAAATCTAAAGTTGAGACCCCTACTCTTATCTTTGGTTCCAATAATCTCCTAAGATCTACTAAGATCTTTGCTGCTCTTTTAATTGCCTCTATCTGTTCTTTATCTTTAAGAATAATTTGTGGTTGCATACTTTCTTATCTTAGAAAAAATCTCTCCAAAGACAGTCTCTTTATCTGAATCTGCACAGACTCTTACTAACCTCTTTTGTCTTAAATAATAATCGATCAGAGATTCAGTCTCTTTCTTATAAATGCGGAATCTCTCTTTAACTGTCCTCTCTTTGTCGTCTTCTCTCTGATAGAGTTTTGCTCCACAAAAATCACATATTGAGTCTTTCTTAGGAGGTGAATTCTTTAGATGAAACAATGCTCGACACCTAACACAGATCCTCCTTGCTTTCAACCTCTCAATAAGAACAGTTTCTTCTGTATCTAAGTAGATTACCCCATCTATGGAGAGATTCTTTCTTTTTAAGAAATCGTCTAAGGCTTCTGCTTGAAAGGTATTTCTCGGAAAACCATCTAAGATAAAGCCTTTTAAAGTATCGGTTTTTTTTAGTCGGTCTTTGATGATCTGTATTACTATCCTATCAGGGACCAATTTACCAGCTTCCAAGAACTTAGTGGTTTCTCTTGAAAGAAGATTCTTTTTCTTTGTTGTGTCTCTTAAGATATCACCTGTAGATATATGGGGAATTTTAAATCTTTCTTCTAACATCTTTCCTTGAGTTCCTTTACCTGCACCCGGTGCACCTAAGAGAACTAACCTCATCTTCTTCCTTTAATACGACCCGTCCTAATAAATCCTTCATAGTGATGCATAAGGAGATTCGATTCAATCTGTCTTATCGTATCTAACATTACTCCAACTGTAATTAAGATGCCTGTGCCTCCCAAGAAAGAAGCTACAAGATATGGAACTTTTAGCCACCTCGAAATAAAATCAGGAAATATAGCAATAAAAGCAATAAATAAAGCTCCAGCTAAAGTTATCCTTGTCATGACAAAGTCTAAAAATTCAGCAGTCGCACTTCCTGGTCTTATACCGGGAATAAACCCTCCATACTTTTTCATATTCTCAGAGATCTCCGAAGGATTAAAGACGATAGCAGTATAAAAGTAACAGAAGAATATTATCAAGCAAGCATAGATCAATGCGTAGAGTAGATAGCCTCTTTCTATGATATTAGAGAATTTCCGGAAAACCGGATGAGGAATAAATGAAGACAAGGTTGCCGGAAACAAAATCACTGATTGTGCGAAGATTATAGCGATTACTCCTGCTGTATCTACCTTTAAAGGGATATACGTAGATTGTCCACCATAGATTCTCTTTCCAATAACCCTTCTTGCATATTGGACGGGAATCCGGCGTTGACCTTGAGTAATAAATGTAACTGCAATGATTACTCCTATTAAAAGCACAGCCATAATTAGAAGTACAAAAGGAGAAAGTACCCTTTCAGCCTTGGAGAAAGGAGAGACCAATACAAAGAGTTGATAGATTGCTATAGGAATCCGGGAAATAATTCCTACAGTTATAATTAGAGAGATTCCATTACCAATGCCTCTCTCTTGAATCTGTTCACCTAACCACATAATAAAGATTACTCCTGAGGTCAAAGTCAAAACTGTCAAAAGTCTAAATCCCCAGCCCGGCGAACTTACTATCTCTAGGCCTTCAAATCCCGGAGGTTTCTCCAGCCACAAGGCGATAAAAAACGATTGGACAAAAGCTAATATCACTGTTCCATAACGTGTATATTGGTTTATCTTCTGAAAACCCGCCCTTCCCTCTTTAGACAACCTCTCTAAGGCAGGTATGACTGCAGTCAGAAGTTGTAGAATAATAGATGAGGATATATAAGGCATAATCCCCAAAGCAAATATGGTCAATCTCTCCATTGCTCCACCAGAAAACATATTCATGATTCCAAATAAAGCCCCTCCTGTTGTCTTACTTATCCGATTAAAGAATTCTGCTAAAGCAGCAGTCTCAATTCCCGGTGTAGGTATGTAACAACCAATCCTATAGACAATGATTAAAGAAAGAGTAATCAAAAGCCTCTTTCTAAGATCAGGTATTCTAAAACAGTTAGCTAATGCCTTTATCATCTAATAATTTGGATCTCTCCGCCACAACTCTTGATCTTCTCTTCAGCGGTCTTAGAAAAAGTATGGGCAGAGATCTTGAGTGGAGAATCTATTTTGCCTTCTCCTAAAATCTTAACTGGGGTGTTTATGTCTCTAATCAATCCTTCTTTAGCTAAGATTTGAGGTGTAATTGGAGAATCTTTAGAGAATTTTGTTAATTCTTTGAGATTAACTATCTGGAATTCTTTTTTTCTATGACTCTTGAATCCCCTCTTGGGAAATCTTCTGATCAAAGGAGTTTGTCCACCTTCAAAACCAGACCAAAAATCCCTTCCTTTTCTCGATTTTTGACCTTTAGAGCCTCTACACGAGGTCTTTCCATGCCCAGAAGAAGATCCCCTTCCCTTAAGCTTCTTTTTTTTATAACTGCCTTTAGGAGGCCTCAATTCACAAAGTCTCATAAAATTTTTCCTATCTCTTTAATCTCTCCAACCCATCAAAAGTTGCCTTCACAACATTTATGGGATTATTCGATTTTAAACATTTGGTAAGTATATCTCTTATCCCAGCAGCCTCTAAGACCGCTCTTACCGAACTACAGGCAATTATACCAGTACCTTCTGATGCTGGCCTGAGAAGAACAAGTGTTGCTCCATGATAACCAGTAATCCTATGAGGAATAGTCGTTCCTTTCAAA
Organism: Candidatus Omnitrophica bacterium UBA2593; assembly: GCA_002340085.1. Classification (GTDB taxonomy): domain Bacteria; phylum Omnitrophota; class Gorgyraeia; order Gygaellales; family UBA2593; genus UBA2593. The sequence goes on along the minus strand of DDKR01000016.1, from coordinate 3,166 downwards.
GGAACTTCAATCATACTCTTCTTTGCTAAATTTATTCCTTTTCTAATGGCTAAAGCTACCTCATTTGCCTTACCCAAACCATAACCTACCCTTCCTTTGCAGTTACCGGCAACTACCAAAGCATTGAAGGAAAGTTTCTTTCCTCCCTTTGTCACTTTGGTTACTCTATTGATACTTACTATCTTCTCCGATATCTCTATATGTTCTTGAAATCCGGTTTCTTCTTGCATCCTTAGAACTCCAAACCCTCCTTTCTTATAGTCTCACAGAATGCTTTTATTCGACCATGGTAATAGAATCCTGCTCTATCGAAGACGACTTTGGTAATTCCCTTTTCGTTTGCCTTTCTTGCAAAGATCTCACCTAAGATCTGAGCTGCCTTTATATTTCCTCCGTAAGAGATCTTTTCTCTTACCTCTTTATTTAAAGTAGAGCAAGAAAATAAAGTATGGCTTTTTTCATCATCGATAGCTTGGGCAAATAGATTCTTCAAGGACCTAAAAACTACTAATCTTGGTCTCTGACTACTCCCAAAGATCTTCTTTCTTATCCTCAAATGCCTTCTCTTCCTTCCCTCTATAGATTTCATAATTTACTTGGTTGCCTGTTTCCCCAATTTTCTTCTTACAATTTCTCCTCTATATCTTATTCCTTTTCCCTTATAAGGCTCAGGAGGTAATATCCTTCTTATATCTGAAGCAATCTGACTAACTCTTTGCTTATCTGCACCAGTTATTATTATCTCTGTAGGCTTTGGAGTAGTAATCTTCAAATCTTCAGGTACAGGAAAATTTACTAGGTGGCTGAATCCTAAACTTAAAACCAAAAACTTCTCTTTTACTTGGGCTTTATAACCTATGCCCACAAGCTCCAATTCTTTCTGGTAACCTTCAGTTACTCCCTTAATCATATTGAATATCAAACTACGCGCCAAACCATGTAAGCTTTTTGAACTTTTGGCGTCATCACATCTTTTGATCTGAAGTCTTCTATCAGTAAGCTCTACACTGATACCTCTTGGCAACTTATAAGACAACTTACCTTTAGGTCCTTCGGCCAAGACAATATTGTCTATAACCTCTAATTTTACGTTCTCTACTAACTCTATAGGTCTCTTCCCAATCCTCGACATAACTCTAACCCTATAACGCTATAACCCTATAACGCTCATCTTTACCAGACATAACAGATTACTTCTCCACCAACACCCAATTCTTTTGCTTGTTTATCCGTAAGGAGTCCTTTAGAAGTAGAGATTATTGCTATACCATAGCCATCTAGAACGGGCTTGATCTCTTTTCTCTTTATATACTTCCTTAAACCCGGTTTTGAGATTCTCTTTAAATTTGTAATTGCTGATCTTTGGTCTTCTAAATACTTTAGATATACACGCAGTATGCCTTGTTTTTTATCTTCTAAGAATCTATAATTCTCTATGTATTCTTCATTTTTGAGAACATCTAAGATGGATTCACTTATTTTAGAAAAAGGTACATCTACAGTCTCTCTCTTTACACGAGATGCATTTCGAATCTGGGTCAACATATCTGAAATTAAATCTGTTCTACTCATTTATCCTCACCAGCTTGCCTTCTTTACTCCTGGAATCTCACCTTTCCAGGCAAGTTCCCTAAAACATATCCGACAGAGACCAAACCTTCTCAAATATCCGCCTGATCTTCCGCAGATAGTACAGCGGTTATAGGAGCGCGTAGAAAATTTTGAGATTCTCTTCCATCTAGCAATCTGAGATTTCTTAGCCATTCTTTTAAGATCTAAATGGTAGACCAAATAGTCTTAGAAGCTGAAAAACTTCTTCTTTTGTCTCTGCAGTTGTAACGATAGAGATATCCAAACCTTGAATCCTATTTACTTTATCGTAATCTATTTCTGCAAATATCGTTTGTTCTGAGATTCCTAAATTATAATTTCCTCCTCCATCAAATGAATTAATAGATAATCCCCTAAAATCTCTAATTCTAGGAAGTGCAATATTTATGAGTCTGTCTAAAAATTCATACATCATCTTTCTTCTCAAAGTGACTTTACAACCCACTGGATTTCCTTTCCTTATCTTAAAATTAGAGATTGCTTTCTTTGCTCTCCTAATAATCGGCTTTTGGCCTGCAATGAGAGAGAGTTCTGCCATTGCTTTTTCCAAGACCTTTATATCATGTGCGGATTCACCGACTCCCATATTTATAGTGATCTTAGTTAGCTTAGGGACTTGCAAGGGGTTTTTGTAACCAAAGACTTTCATCATCTCAGGGATAATCTCATGCTTGTATCTTTCTAAAAGTCTAGGTATCATTATATGATCTCTTTACACCTCCTACAGAATCTTACCTTTTTCTTATCTTCTAAAATCTTAAAACCTACTCTCACCGGCCTGTTGCATCGCTTACAGAATGTAGCCAAATTAGAGATATGGATGGGAGATTCTATTTGAACAATACCTCCAGGCTCATTTTCTCCCCTCTTCCTCATATGTTTTTTTATGTAATTTACTCCCTCTACAATTGCTCTTGATTCAGAAGGAAAAACCCTCAATACAGTCCCCTTCTTTCCTCTATCTTTTCCAGTTAAAATATAGACTAAATCACCTTTTCTTATCTTGAACATCTCTCTTCAATTTTAATCTCACTATACAACTCCTGGGGCTAAAGATATTATCTTTGTAAATCCCTTATCTCTCAATTCTTTTGCTACAGGTCCAAATACCCTTGTACCTTTTGGATTTAATGCCTGATCTATTAAGACACAGGCATTCTTATCGAATCTTAAAGTAGAGCCATCTGGTCTTCTGATAGGTTGCTTAGTCCTCACAATTACTGCCTTACTCATCTCACCTTTTTTGACTATAGTATCGGATGATGCCTCTTTTACGCTAATAGTAATGATGTCTCCTATCTCAGCAAATCTCCTTCCCTTTCTACCTAAAACACCGATAAAAGAGACCTTCCTTGCTCCGGTATTATCACAAACATCTAAGATTGTGCGTAACTGTAACAAAATATTACTCCTCTGCTCTTTTTAAGATTTTGACCAATCTGAAATATTTCTCTTTAGAGATTGGTCTTGTCTCTGAAATTAAAACCTTATCACCAACTCTCGCCTCATCTCTCTCATCATGAACTTTAAATTTTTTATACTTTTTTATCACTTT
>DDKR01000082.1 GCA_002340085.1 Candidatus Omnitrophica bacterium UBA2593 | reverse complement strand
AAATAGTATCGAAGAAAAATAATCTATCTAAGTTCTTTTATTACTGGGTTAACCTATACGATAATAAACAATTTCCTAATTTTGAGGCGGTTTATCAGTTTGTTTTTACAGAGGAAAATCAAACTTACTATTTTTATCTTTCTATATCAAAAGGAAAAGCGGAGTACAGTGAAGGAAAGCATAAGAGTCCTTCTGTTACAATTTATTCACCAGCTTCAGTTTGGTTTGATATTTCTAGTGGCAGACTCAACCAGATATGGGGATGGCTTACTAAAAAATATCGTATTGAAGGTCCACTTCATTATCTAAAGATGCTTAATATGGTTTTTAAAAAGAGATTTACTGATGAGGAGATTCTAGGCGCAGAAGAAAAGGTCCAAGATTTTGAAATTTCAAAGAAAAGAATTTGGAGGAAACCTAATAAGACTTTAATTATAAATGGAAGTCCCCGGAAGAAAGACGGTCTTACCTACTTTTACTTACAATATTTAATCAAGGGAATTAAGCAGGTTGATGTAGAAACCGAGGTTATTGATATCTATAATGATAATTTTAACTTCGAGTTTTGTAAAGGATGCTTTATCTGTTGGACTAAAACAAATGGAGAATGTATCGTTAAAGATACTACAATCGAATTAATAGAAAAGATCAATACTGCCTATTTGACTATTTTTGCCTTCCCCTTGTATATCGATTCAATTCCAGGTAAATTAAAAGCATTTCTTGATAGACTTTTTGTGATGGTTATGCCTGTTTTTGTTCCATACTATAACCTCACCAGACACCCACTGTGGAATCTAAAAGAAAGGTATATAGCTCTTTTCTCTATAAATGGGTTTCCTGAGATTAAGCATTTTAAGCCAGTGGTTGAAACATTTAAAGGAATAGCTAGAAATTCACATCGACCACTTATTGTTTCTATACTACGACCAGGCGCAGGGGTATTTACTATACCTCCATATACAAACTACTTAGAAGAAATTTTGAGAGCCTTGGAGTGTGCAGGTAGAGAATTGGTAGAAGGGGGTAAAATTTCTCGGAAAATTTTAAAATCTATATCAGGTGACTATGGTATTTCTAAGGAGTTATGGCGAACCCATGCTAATTTACATTGGTCCTTAAAAAGAAAGACAGAAGAAGATGAGTAAAAAATCTATTCTTATTATAATAGTTGTATTTCTTAGCATATTTTTTACAACAGTTTGTTTTGGAGAAGGTTCAAAAGTTGAGGTAAGAGCTCCTTATTTTAAAGTTGAATCAGGAGATAATAAAATACTAACTCTTGATATGCTGAAGGAGAAAGTAATTGTTATATTCTATGAACAAAAAGATGTTATAAAAAAGAATCAGAAATTAAAAGATGAGTTAAATAAGCTTTACAGTAATCAATCCGATACTGAAAAAGAACTTATAGTAAGATTACCTATTATAGATTGTTCTTCAGTATTCAGGCCATTTGTTAAAATGTGGAAGACTAAGCTTAAAGAGAATTCAGAGAAAGAAGGAATAACAATATATGGAGATTGGGATGGTAAGATGTCTTTTGACTATAAGATGAAGACTAATGAGAGCAATTTCTTAGTGATAGATAAAAAAGGTATAATAAGATACTTTACTTCTGGAAAGATCGAAGATGAGGAAATCGTTCAAATTAAGGATTTATTAAAAAGACTTAGAGACGAAGGATAGAAAGCTAAAAATTAAATATGTCTAAAAATTAAGGATGATTAGGGATAACAAATGATTTTGGAAAAATATTTGTAAATGTAAAGAGAAGGAGAAGGTAAGATGGCAAAAATATATTATGGCGAAGATGCGGATTTAGGCCTATTAAAGAATAAAAAAATAGCTATTATTGGTTATGGAATTCAAGGAAGAGGTCAAAGTTTGTGTCTAAAGGATTCTGGGTTAGATGTAGTTATAGCCGAATTGGAAGGAACCCAAAACTATGAGCAGGCAAAGAAAGATGGGTTCATACCTTTGACTGCAGATGAGGCAGCCAAACAAGCAGATATCATTCAGATCTTAACCCAGGATCATGTCCAGGCAAAGGTCTATAAGGAAGCGATAAAGCCAAACTTGAAAAAAGGAAAAGCTCTTTGTTTTTCCCATGGCTTTAATATCCATTTCAGACAGATAAAACCACCCAAGAAAGTAGATGTCTTTATGGTTGCACCAAAAGGACCGGGAGTTTTGGTAAGGAAGATGTATGAAGAAGGAAAAGGTGTACCTTGTTTGGTAGCAGTCTTTCAAGATGCAACTGGAGATGCTTTGAGGTTAGCTTTAGCTTATGCCAAGGCATTAGGTGCAACGAAAGCAGGAGTAATTGAGACGACATTTAAGGAAGAGACTGAAACCGATCTATTTGGAGAGCAAACAGTTCTCTGTGGAGGAGTAACTGAGTTAATCAAAGCAGGCTTTGATGTCTTAGTTGAAGCAGGATATCAACCTGAAATTGCTTATTTTGAGGTCTTACATGAATTAAAATTGATCACTGATCTAATCCAAGAAACAGGTATTTCAGGAATGTTGAGAAGAGTTTCTAATACTGCCTGTTATGGAAGTTTGAGTCGGGGAAAGAGAGTAATTAGTGAGAAGACTAAAAAAGAGATGAGGAAGATCTTAAAAGAGATACAAAGGGGAAGATTCGCTAAAGAATGGATTAGAGAGAATGAAATTGGTAGACCAAATTTCAATCGATTATTAGAAGAAGAAGATCAACATCAGATAGAAAGAATTGGTCAACAATTGCGCCAGATGATGTTCTGGATGAGAAGATAGGTAATAGCTGAAATACTTTTAAGATTATAAGGAGAAAAAATCTTAAGTTTCAAAAAGGATATAAAGTATTGGGTAAATATTGCAGATTATGATATGAAGACTGCAAAAGCTATGTTGGAGGTAGAATAGATATCTATACGTATTATTTACATGTCAACAGGCCTTAGAAAAGATGTTGAAGGTTATAGTAACGATGAAGACCAAAAAGTTTCCTCCGCGTATCCATGGCTAAAACAAAAAATCAAATAAATAAACTTACAACAAAAGCAATATATCATCTCAAAAAATATTTTAATATAAAAGAAGTTATTTTATTCGGTTCTCAATTTATAGGTAAACCAGATGAATTTAGTGATATAGATTTAGCGGTTATATCACCTGATTTTGAAAAGAAACATCCAGAAGAAGAGGCAGGGTCAACCAACTTTTTAGACAGATACTAAAAACAGATAAGGTTATATAAAGGATAAGATTTGTATAAATGATGTTTTAGAGGTAAAATAAATTAGAGATGGACAGAATCATTATCTTTGATACAACTCTAAGAGATGGTGAACAAGCCCCGGGATCTGCTTTAAATCCAAAAGAGAAATTAGAGATTGCCAGGCAACTGGAGATTCTAAGTGTAGATGTCATTGAAGCAGGATTTCCTGTTTCTTCAGAAGGAGATTTCGAAGCAGTTAGAACTATCTCCAAAGAAATAAAGAGACCTATAATCTGTGCTTTAGCCAGAGCAGTAAAGAAAGATATCGACTGTGCATACGAGGCAATAAAAGAGGCAAAGCATCCAAGAATCCATGTGTTTTTGGCGACTTCAAAGATTCATATGAAATATAAATTAAAAAAGGCAACTGAGGAGATATTAAGGTTAGCTGTAAAGTTTACAGAGTATGCGAGAAACTTTACCGATGATGTGGAATTTTCTCCCGAAGATGCCTCAAGGACAGAGAAAGATTTCTTATTTAAAGTAATAGAATCCGTAATAGAGGTAGGAGTAACTACGGTAAACATTCCTGATACAGTTGGTTGGGCAGAGCCTGAAGAGTTTGGAAAGCTTATTAGAGAGATAAGAGAAAATGTTCCAAATATAAATAAAGCAGTAATCTCTGTTCATTGCCATAATGATCTGGGCTTAGCCGTAGCAAATTCTCTATCGGCAATAAAGAATGGAGCCAGACAAGTCGAATGTACCATAAATGGGATTGGTGAACGCGCGGGAAATGCGTCTTTGGAAGAGATCGTTATGGCAATTAAGACGAGATCGAATATCTTTAGCCTTGGGACTTCTATTAGGACAGCTGAGTTCTACAAGACATCTCGTTTGGTAAGTAAGCTCACGGGTTTTGTGGTTGCTCCAAATAAAGCAGTCGTCGGACTAAATGCTTTCAGACATGAAGCAGGAATTCATCAAGATGGAGTATTAAAGAAGAGATTGACCTATGAGATTATAAAGCCTGATGATGTAGGTTTTACTGCTCCGGGAATTGTTTTAGGAAAACATTCCGGCCGCCATGCCTTTAGAGAAAGATTAGAAGCCTTAGGATTCAAATTAAGAGAAAAAAAATTTAACGAAGCGTTCTTAAGGTTCAAATATTTGGCTGACAAGAAGAAACAGATCTTTGATGAGGATTTGGTAGCTATCATTGAGGAAGAGGTAAAAAAGGTTCCTGAAATTTGGAGGTTAGAAGATTTAACAGTGACTTGCGGAAGTAAGATTATACCCACAGCAAATGTGAAGCTAAAAACTAAGAACAAGATCTATCAAGCAGCTGCTTATGGTGATGGTCCAGTCGATGCCTGTTATAAAGCGGTTGATAAAATCACCCAAATCAAAGCAGAGCTCTTAGACTATAGATTAGAAGCAATAACTAAAGGAAAGGATGCTTTAGGTGAGGTAAGTATAAAATTAAGAGCAAAATCAAAAGAGGTCTCCGGCAGAGGTACATCTACAGATATAATCGAAGCTTCAGTAAAAGCATATTTGAATGCATTGAATAAAGTATCGACATGAAAATTGATAGTAACACAGAGATCTTTGGACTTTTGGGGTATCCTGTAAGACATAGTTTATCTCCAGTAATGCATAATGCTGCATTTGGAGAGTTAGGAATGAATGCTGTATATCTTTGCTTTGAGGTTAGGCCAGAAGATTTAAAAGAAGCAGTAGGAGGCTTAAAGGCTTTGAGAATATCAGGAGTAAATATTACTGTACCTCATAAAGTAGAGATTATAAATCTATTAGATGGATTAGAAGATGGAGTAAAATCAATCGGCAGTGTAAATACAGTCAAAAATTTAGAAGGAAGACTCACAGGCTTTAACACCGATGGGATTGGATTCATTAAATCTTTGAGAGAAGACTTAAGCGTAGAACCAAAAGCAAAAAGTTTTTTTATCTTTGGTGCAGGAGGTGCAGGAAGAGCTGTTAGCTTTGATTTAGCAAAGAAAGGAGCAAGTAAAATTTACCTCTTTGATGCTATAAAGATGCGTGCAGAGAAATTAGTTGAAAGACTAAAAGAGCAATTTCAAAGTTGTACTATCTCTTTAGTCCCGCAAATTTCTCCTTCTACATTTGAAGCAGTCGATGTAATCATAAACGCTACCCCCCAAGGAATGAGGGAAGAAGATTTTCTTCTATTTGATTTAAACTTTGTTTCTTCAAAGACGGCTATCTATGATTTAATCTATAATCCAAAAGAGACAAAGTTAATTAGAGAGGCAAAAAAGAGAAGATTGAAGGCTGTAAATGGCTTAGGTACGTTATTACATCAAGGAGCAGAATCTTTTAAGATCTGGACTCAGAAAAATGCACCCCTTGAGGTAATGAAAAAAGCCCTCTTAAAAGCTCTTCCTTAAGAAGTGTATATCTTACAGAAAATCTTTATCTTTATTGTAGGCAGTTGTGTGGGGAGTTTTCTAAATGTCTGTATCTTACGCCTACCAAAGTCTGAATCTGTAATTGTCCCGAGATCTTACTGTCCTCATTGCAAAAAGCAAATCCTTTGGTATGATAACATCCCTCTTTTAAGTTATCTTTTATTAAAGGGGAAATGCAGATTTTGTAAAGGTGGGATTTCCTTTAGGTATTTTTTAATAGAGTTAATTACCGCTCTTTCTTTTCTATTGACTTTTCTATATTTTGGTTTGGGTTTTAAATTCTTCTTCTATTCTATCCTGTTTTCTTTTCTTATCACCGCTTCATTTATCGACATAGATTTTAGAATCATACCAGATTCAGTATCAGTTACAGGAATGCTTACGGGTTTGGCTTTAAGTTTTTTTTACTCGATTTATAGAATTCAAGATTTCCCAAAATTGGTTATCTTCGATTCTTTTCATGGAGCAATTGCTGGAGCAGGGGTATGTTTTTTAACTGCAGTTATCTTTAATTTCTTTTTCTTCGTAGTCTTAGATAATTTTTATAAAAGGGTATTAAAGAAGGAATTTTATCTTAAAAAAGAATTTTCTGAAGATGAAGAGCCTACAGTCATTGGAGGAGGAGATGTTTATCTGATGGCTTTAATTGGTGCTTTTTTGGGATT
>DDKR01000153.1 GCA_002340085.1 Candidatus Omnitrophica bacterium UBA2593 | reverse complement strand
TTCCTGTGCTTGGATTGCTTCTTGATGGGATTTTCCTTCTACAAGTTCTGCATATTCGTGGCGGGCAATTGCAAGGAGAACAGTAGTCAGGGGTTTTCCTTTAAAGTGTTCAGAGAACAATTTGAAGGTATCCCGTGAAAAATAGATCTTTAAAATGTCTTCTTCAAACTTTGCGTGGACAAATACTGGAGGTGCTCTTTTACCTAAGAAAGGAAGAACAAAGTATCTTACTGATACCTCTTTACCATCTACAGGTAATCTCTTACTAGCTTCTGGTACGGTTATTATCTCCTCTGCTTGAGAAATTGCTTCTTTAATCGTTTGATACTTAGGTGAATTATCAAAGAAGCCAAAAGAAGTTGGAAGGTTGCTTCTAATAGGAATTTGATCTGGGATTGAACTGAGCCGGTGAGAGACTAGATTCCCTTTAGGATGGTAAAGTGGGAAAATATCATAAGCCACAGGTCCAGGTAAATGACTCTCTATCGTAGAGGAGAGCAGCTCTAGACTAATTATGGAAGGAAGAGGTAGGCCTAGTATTTTCTCATAATAATCTCTTAAAGTATCTTTAATCTCGGGATACTGCTGAATTTTGTTCAAAAACCATACTGTTGCCGCATTGATATCAATTCTTTTAGAAGAAGGATGAATGTAGCCACTCTGCGCAAGCTTCTGGGCTTCCTCCCCACTTAATCTGTTGATAAGTGGTACATCATAATTTACAGCTGAGCTATATACATAGGCAAGAAATTCATCAATCGCCGAAATATATAACTTAAAATTTTTCTCTAACATCCGGTTTATCTTTTCTTCCTCAGAAGTCATTAAAATTTCCTTAATAGATTCTTCCTCTATCTTCCCTCCAAACAACTCCAAAAGAGATTCCGTTGCCTGTTCATAAGTTAGATGGCCTTGCCGATAAGCATACCAAATATCTTTAAGAGGATTGTTATGATCATAATAGAGATAATGTATGATAGCATCTAATCCAGCTATCAAATCTGAATCTTCTGTCTGATAAACCAAATTATGAATCTTGTTAAAAATCTCTATGATAGGATTATTTTCAACAGTTACATCTCCTTCTAAGTATTTGGCTTGGAGACTGTGGACTACTTCATGAGCCAAGACAACCGCCTGAACATATCCCACATAGATGTATATCTTATTGTCTCTGTTGTCATAGAATGCTGCTTGTGATTTCACTCCTTTTTCCTGACACACCTCAACCCATCTCTGTAGACTGTCTATAATTACTACATCTACCTTGTCCTTTAAAACTTGAATTAAACTCTGGATGAACCTTCGCGGCTCTTCAATAATTTTCATCAATTCTCTTTCGAGACGATACCAACCTTTCTCTTTAAGGTACTTACTGACCGATTCATCCAAGTCAGGAAAGACCTCTAATCTCCTCTCCTTCAATTCTTCATAATCTCTTAACCCTTTCTCATATTCACCTATCTTAAAATAAACTATAGCTCTTCCGTTAAGAGCTTCAAAATAATCAGACCATCTGGAAAGTATTTTATTGTATTCCTCAATTGCCTTCTCATAATCACCTTTCAATGCATAAAGATTAGCTAAAGATGTTCTCCACATCTCGATAAATTGTAATCTTTTGATAGAATTTGACCAATCTACGAAAGGATGCTCTCCTCTATAATACTCAGTATAGAGATACTGGTTATAATCGAAGTTCTCTTCAGAATCTAATAATTCCATCATCTTCTTTAAATAGAAAATAGCTTTTTCATATTCTCTCATTGCTTTATAAGTTTGAGTAATATGGCGATATACTTCTGGATCTCTAGGATCTATCTCAATTACTTTTAGATGATCTCTGAGACCTTCTTCAAACCAACCCAAAGAACGCAAGATCTCTCCTCGATAATAATATACAAATTTATTTTTTGAATCTAATTGCAGAGCTATATCAAAGAATTTAAATGCCTTTTGATAATCTCCCTTTTTAGCTGCCTTTACTGCTTCTCCCTCATATTTTAAACTTAACTCTTCTCTAAGTTTTTCTATCTGAGCTTTTATGGTTTGCTCTTCAGCAATGTAGGTTATGAGCATCTCAACAGCTGCTTCTCTTCCTGGATCACTGGGATCTAATTTAGGTAAATTCTCTTTTAAGAAGTGCATTGCTTGTAGATTATAGGGTCCACCGATTGCCTTTAATGCTCCCTCAATACTGGTAAACTTTTCTTCTGGTGATATAATGGCTTGCTCTTTGTCCGAATTTTGAGGACAACCTTTATTCTCCACTCCCGGAGTGGGAGGATGGTTTTGATCTTTTCTGTATGACTTACTCATGGGCTGTGTCTTCACAGAAGTGTCTCGGAAGGAACTAATTTCTTCTTCAGCATAAAGAGAAGATACAAAAGGATTGAGTAGAGATTTGGTTATATTAACTATAGATTCAACTAATGAACTTAAGTAGCGGTTTATACCTCTTGTCTCTTCCTTTGGTGGAGAAAGACCGGTTTTAGGAGCAATTCCAGAAGGTTTGTGAGAAATTGCGCTTTTATCTAAAACTCTAGAGACCTGCTTTTGAACAAATAGATCTAAAGAAGATTTGTTAAGACCCTTGGGATTCCCAGAATCATCTCTTGTCTTAAATTGACCATCTTGCGGGGTAACCGGCTGTTCCTTGAGAGGCTCTATGACAATCACTCTATATTTCTTACCATTTATCAGTCCTTCTTTCTCGCTCTCATAGAATCCTTCTTTTCCATAAATTAATCCAACCTTTTCCGATACGGGTTTGAAATTAAGATTAGGTTGTTCTGTAGTAGTTGAATTATCTACTCCTGTAGCATAAAGAGGTGGTGGAAAGAGAAAATTAAATAATGATCCGACCCTTTCCAATGCGGGTTTGGAATATTTCTCTTCTCTTGCTCTTTTTAATGCTCGGAAAGGATCAACTTTTTTCAAGAAATAATTCGGGGAATTATCAAAAACTTTTAAAGGCTCTGCAGTCTCTTCAATAATCTTATATGCCTGCTGAGGTGTGAACCCAAATTCTTCGCATATCTTAGCAATTAGACCAGCAACATAAGGAGCACTAAAGGAAGTACCATATATTTCTTCAATATCGCATCCGTACTCTTCTTTGGTTAAATTTTTCCATTCCTCACTCCCATTAATCCACCCAGGAGCAACGAGAAGGCCATTAGACCAATTGCTATAATCGGCCTTGTTTCCTGATTTTTTAATCGCGCCTACCCCAATAACACCCGGATAACAAACAGGATACCTGGATATTCGAGATAAAGAAGTGCCCTCATTCCCTGCGCCTGCAACAATAACTCCACCTTGTTGGATAATAGCTTGCATTAAGACTACATCTAAAAGATCATTGAAGTCTCCAAAAGATCCACTGAAAGAAATATTTACTATTACCTTTACCCTGGGATTCTCTTTCATATAGGCGAGTATCTGAATCAGAGATTGGGAAATCTTCTTTGTATCTGTAACGAAAAGGGGGCCTGTCTTTGATTGTCTCGTTATGTCAATAGATATAATCTCAGCTGAAGACAGATCACGAATAACCTTTGCTACAAAAGTGCCATGACTTAACCAGGTTATTAAATCTCCTTTATTCCCTATACCTTTAATTGAACCCCCAACAAGATCTGCATTCACACCTTTATCCAATACGAAAATAACCGGCCCTTCTTTCTCCTCTGGTTTAGAAATATTACTTTGAAGACGAGCTGATTCTAGTCTCTCTATCCATTTTTTAGCATCTTCAATTAAAACACTCGAAAATAAATAGTTCGAAAATAACTCTTCTGATTTGATTTGGAGATCTCCTCCCTCAAGAACTCTACCACTATTATATATAAGAATTTCTCCTTTTGTGTAAGAAGATACTATTTCCCGTTTGGTCTCTTTAACCTCTTCAGATCTTTTAAAATCCTCTATCATTTCATAATACTGCTTTAAATGATAATAAGTAGCTCCTCGCCAAAAATACCCCTCAGAGAAGGAAGGGTTTAAATTAATGCCTTCACTGAAAATCGTTATAGCAGTCTTAAAATCTCCTTGATTGTAATATTCTATTCCTGAATTCAAAAGTTCCCTCAAGCTTTCCGCTTTTTCTTCTAATGTTGAGGTTAAATCACCATTTTCCACTACCCGATCAGAAATAGTCAATCCCAATACCTCCTCAGGATTGCGATATTTTGCTTTTCCCGTAGCCAATGTCTCTCTTAATCCCTGATAATTACTTAGCTCAACCTCTGACTCTATTACTTCAAAATGAAGCATCTCTCCAACTTGTCCCGCATTACCACTCCGGCCGACTTTAGCAATCACTGTCTCCTGAGAGACTTTCTCTCCTTCTCTAGCTAAATTTTCCTGATTATGAGCATATAAGGTATAACATCCCTCTGAATGCTTGATGATTATTGTCTTTCCATAGCCATTAAGTTCACCGCTAAAGATAACCACGCCTTCTAAAGCTGCATATATAGGCGTTCCTTTTGGAACACAGAAGTCAAGGCCAGTATGAGGTATCTCATCTGGCTTACCGTAACCTGGTTCACTAAGTTCATCTCTATCTCTGGAAGCACCAAATTTACCTTCATTGGTTAGAGTATAAGGAACTTTAATTGGAAGATGCCATTTAACTGGCTCTTGTAAAGAAAGACAATCTTCTCTTTCCACTCCTGGGGTGGTATTCTCAGTATAAACTCTGGTGCTGTGGAAGTTATCTATTTCTTCAGCATTAAGAGAAGGTATGAAAAGATTACTCAAAGAATTCAAACTCTCTTTGAGAGAAGAAGTGAGTTTTTGTAGGAAGGATTTACTTTGAGATTTTGGTGGAGATTTATTGTGAGGATTTTCTTTTGAGAAGGTATTACCTGGACCTTCTTTCAGTGGTTCAATCTTTCCCCCTCTTGGAGGCTCTTGTAAGTTAACTTTAGATGATTCAGTCTTATCTGGATCATTTGTAGTCTGATTACCTTGCGTACCTCCAGCTGTAGTAGTTCTTCCGGACTTAGAAGAATCATTAGTGGCTGATTTTAATCTTTCTATCTCTTTTCTCATTTCTTCTACGGCTATCCTTACCCGCGGATCTTTAAATTCTTCTCTAGAAATTCCGAAGAGTTCAGCACAATAGGCTTTAAATTCGATCATTTGCCCTGTCTGTTGTTGAACCATAGTCATACCCCCTACTGCACCCACACCTAACACTGTACCAGTTGCTACACTTACCTTTTTAGGACTAAATGCTAAAGTTGCTAAAATTATAATCAAAACAACTCCTGCTATTATTAAAGAGTAAGGAGTAATTGTATTTAATAGCCCCAAGGCGATATTTGTATCAGTATAGATCTTCCATAAGAAAAGCAGACCACCAAAAATAATACTGGTAGGAATAATGTTTATTATCAACGCCCGTAAAACCACACCAATACAAGTCTTGATATGCTTTAATCTTAAGACTTCCCTTACACTCTCCGAAAAACCTCTCTTCAAAACCACACCGTCATTTTCTACTATCTTTTCACCCAACATCTGAGCACGCGTAATACCAAAAATAAGTTTACCTAAAACAACCAAGGCGAGTGGAAACATTAATATTACAGTTAACTGAACCGCCGGCCAAATTGAAGCGTAAATAGTAGAAATAGTATTAGGGGTAAGTAATTCCATCTCTTGGAGATGTATAAGTAAGCCCGCCAAAGCACCACTTCCTAATATGCCAGCAAAAGCGACATCTCGTTCTACTTCCTTGGGTTTATCATTAAACCGTCTATCCAAATACTGATTCATCATATAGATGAAATAAGCAAGGAGCCCACCCCCTAAGATAACTATACTCAAATAGATACTCATATCCATAACCACAGGAGTAATGCCAAAATAACCTAATCCAAAGATTACTCCCAGATAAACCAAGATACTAAAAGCAAAATAGTAAGCGTAACTCCCAAACAAGGTAGATGGCAGAGAAATCCTATTTTGTCTTATATATGCCTTTAACCCTGAATCACTCAAAGTAATTAAAGCTAGTCCTAAAGCGAAGATAGAGATAAATGCTACTGTACTCAGTAGCAAATTACTACCAGTGAAAATAGACAAGCCGAATATAACTAGAGATACTCCTGTACTAATCTGTGCAATAACTGGATAGACCTTCTTGTAAACTGCGAGGGAGAATGAAGTCAAATTCTGGTTTTCTGTCTTTATTCCAAACAGAGCATCGGATAACGAGTTTTCGCTTCTGTCTTTAGCTAAAGCCGGAAAGATAAGGTTGCGATTAATGAATAAGAGAAAGACCATCGCAATCACTATGATTGCAACCAATGATACCTGATTAAGAGCAGACAGACTAACAATAAAATCAATCAAAACCCGGGCAAAACCAGAGGGTTGTGTAGGAGTTGAGATAAGCCCAAATAAACCAAAACTCAGACGGTATAACCCATAGACTACAAAGGATAAAATTACAGCAGCTATAACAACTGGACTTTTTTGGACAACAAAATTCCTTACTCTCTTAAACCAGTAAATGAAGGATCTCTTAAGATTCAAATCATCTAAACTCTTTCCTGCTTCTTTCAACATATAGAGGAAAGTATTAGCTTCTGTATAATACATAAACTCGTCGGTGTATCTACCTACCTCTTTCATATACTGCGAATCAACTGGAAATTGCAGAATACCTTGACACTCTGTGTAATCATAACCAAATCTATTGAGCAGCTGATATCTTGCTTCATCGCACCGTGCAATAAACTCAACCCAATACCTATCTAGTAATTCTAAAGCTGCTTGTTGATATTGCTCTTTCTTCTCCTCATTCAACTCTACACCGATCAGTTTCGCCACAGCCTCTACCAGCAAACCATTCTTAATGTTCTCTCTCAAATTACAACGCCTCTGCCAAGCTTGGGTAATCATTTGCTCTATCTTAACTCTCCTTCTGATCTGTTGAAGTCTCGCATCTTTAATTGTCTTACGCAATTGCATAACCACTTTTCTAACTTTAATCTGAGCTTTTCTATCACCTTTTGCTGCTCTCTCTAAAATTCCTTTAGCCACCGGGATATAATCCTTAGCATAAAGCCTTACTACTCTATCTTCAAGTGAACCGAAAACAATAAACTCTCCCGGTTCTCCCCTCCTTGCTGCCCGTCGCATCAGTTGTATCTCTTGCAATCTGTCTTCCAAGAGGCCAAACGCTATAACTGTCAAACCGCCTTTCTCAATCGCTTCTTCCATAAGACTGATATCTATACCTGTATTGCCCGCAGCAGTAACAACAGTAACTGCTCCTGGTTTACCTGCACTCTCAAGGATTCTCTGTCTCTCACCAGCTTCAGTCCTGGCATCTAAACTCTTCACTTCTATCTCCAGGCCTTCTACCTTTAAAGCTTCCTTTACCTTTTCAACCCGAGAAATATCTTCTACCCTTATTAAAACCGGCTGTCCTCTCTTAACTTTTTCTACTACAATCTCTACCAATCCTTGAATATCTGGTTTTACTGACATCCGAATAAATCCTTCTTGAACGATATTTGGCTTCTCTTTTTCTTCAATAATCTGAACCCCTAATCCTAAAGCATTTGCCATTTCTCTATCTATGGTCCCGCTCACTCCTGAGTAACCTTCTACCACTTCCAGATCACTTAGGAAACCCATTAACATAATTGAGGCAATAGTCTTTCCATCTCTGAATGGGTTATAGCCGTGTTTAGCACGAATTGCCTGATGTAAACCATGGCTGTAAGATTCTTTTCCTCTCTCTCCACTCTCTCTAATGATGGAAATCTCTTCTCCCTCTGGTAAACCAGGATTATGAAGATAATCTCTACCTTCTTTATAACAGAACCAAGCACATAAGGCAGTATCTACAAAGTCTTTCCAATTACCCCGATTTCTCAATAACTTTGTCTTTTTAAGTCTTTCTTTTACAAATTTACTTCCTATTCTAGTAAGTTTTACCTTCCTATCCTTCTCATCTATCCTATGATATTCGCTCTTCAGAAGAGCCCCATTTTTTTCCACTAACTCATAAAGTTCTCTTGCTATATCATTGGCTTCTTCTACAACTTCTGAATATTGCTTGGTCATCTCAGAGATAACAAATGGGTTTCCTAAGCGCTCACCCAACAAAGTCAAATGCACTTCATCAAAGAATACCCACCATTTGCGAGTAATTAAAGCTAAGTCTCTATCTTCTCGGGATAGATGCTCGCTTAAATAATTATGCACTGTATCTTCTACTGTACTATAGACCAAACCACACTTGCTATAAACTTCAGCTATACTAACTTCTCTCCATTCGCCATCCCCATCATAGATTTTACCCTTTCCCTCAGCAAAATCTACCAAACCCACCTTAAAATTAGGATCAACCTTACCTAATATCTGATGTATCCTGTGTTTCTCAAAGGCATCTAAACCTAAACCAAAAGCAGGAACAAAGGCCAAGGAAGGAATACCCGTTGTACGGTATTTGATTAGAGCTGCTAAAGCTAAGATATATGTCTTACCTTTAGAACAAGCAATCTCTACTACTTGCTTTGTAGACTGAACCAATAAAGCTACCTCAGACTGCTCAGCAAAAATATCTTCAGAATATTTATCTCCTCTCCCTATTAGAACTTCCTCCAACACTCTCCCAAACTTATCAATTAATTCTTTAATCTCAGCTCCAACTCCAGTCTCGTCAAGCTCATCTTTCCTTGAGTTTTGCTGAGGATTAAAGACCAAACCAACCTTAACAAACCCAACAATCTTCTTCATCCCATAATAAACAGCTATCCCCACCGCCAATACCGTAGCAAAAGACACCAAAGGAGTAAATAAAGGAATTGTTCCTAAAAATGAAATTGCTGATGCTAAACTGGTGATTCTAACTGCACGACATCCTTTTAAGAAAACAGATTTCTTCTCATCAGCCACAGAAGATGAAGAGGCCTCAGAAGAAGCCCGTGTAGATAAGTATCGGCAAAATGCTTCCGCTACATAGGCATAAGCCCATGCTTCATTGGCAACCCAATCTTCCTTTTTAAAATTTCTTCTAAATGGAGGTTTTCTGATTTCTTTAAAAGCCGGTGATTGATGTCCTGCTGTATAAGCAACCCAAAGCCTTAACCGATCTCCAGAATTCTTAAGATCTAACCCCATCTTTTTAACTAACCACTGTATATATTTTGCTCCTGCTTCAAGGGCAAATTTATCATCCTGAAGAAGTTGAGTAATCCTGAAGTTAGAAGCTTTTCTGTACTCTGGATATAACATCCGCACAGTATCTATCCTCACCTGAGTAGGACCTATAGAAGTCTTTCCTGTAAGTACCCCTCCTATAGAATCAGTGAATTCTTCAAAAGGTGCTAAGCCAAACATCTCTGCTCTTATAATTGCACCCATTATCCCAGAAGGTAAACCAAAGCGTCTTTCTAATTCTGAAATATAACCTTTGTATCCGTTGATTTTTCCTTCCATCGTCTGAATCTTCAGTAAACAATCATACCTTTGTTCATCAGTAGGAGATACACCAAAGAGAGAAGCCAATTTATCTACCAACTCCATAACCGACCTTGGATGAGAATAAGAGGTTTTGGAGTTTATCAATTCTTTTAAGGCTTCTGGTGAAAGCACGCCAAAACTCGGACCAAAAGTGGATTCTCTTCCTTCCCGAAGAATCTCCATTGCCTCAAGCATTTCATCCTGCTTTCTTAAAAAATCCCTGCACTTTAACAACCCAAAAAGTGATGCTACTATTAGAACTCCTATTATTACCACATTCTTTATCCTGATAGGCGAAGCAGCTGAAAAACCTTGGTCTTTAATCCTCCTGAAGATAAAATACCAATCAAGCCTTTTCTCTTTAAGCTCTCTCTCTACAGTATTCCTCAAGGAATAATAAGAAATTTTGTCTCCTCCATCAGTTGTAATAGGGAGGTTGGCAGGGGCCATCCTGGAGGTTAAGGCTACCAACCTCTCCCAAATTACAACAAAAGCCATCAATCCTAAGACAACTGTCACGGTAGCTCTTAAGATAGGTGGCCGGGTTAAGAATCCAATTAATAATTGAGGATTGGAGATTGAGGATGGGATTAGAGATAGATCTATTGAGTTTATTGAGTTAAGAAGGATGAAAGTAGCTACTAAACAGCTGAATGTAAGAGGTGGACTGTGAATAAGTAAAGCAAGATATTTTTCTAGGCCCGCTGGAAAGATAGATTTTCTCCCCACCAGCCACGTGAGGTAGAAAAAACCTAAAATTCCTCCCAGCAGACCCACAATTGCTCCTATTATATCTCTTTTGACTCTAACTGACAACAAACCCATTGGACTAAAAGCAATCTTGAGTGGTGAAGTTGTCTGAGCTGTGGAGGGTTCAATTTGACTTCCTTCGGGTGAAAGCTTATCTTGGATGGAGTTAATTATCTCTGTAGCCTCGAGGTAAGACTCGCTTTTCTGTTGAAGGGTGACTTCTTGTCTACAAATTCTTATTATTTCTTCTGTCTTACTTACTAACTCTGATTCACCTAATTTTGAGAATGTCGCCTTAAGTTCTTCTAATCTCTGGGTATTCTCTGCCAAAATCAAAACACTCCATCCCATTCTAGAAGAAAAATGTGAAAGAATTTCTTTTATTTTAACTTCAATCAAGCGCGCTTTTATTGAATTGAGCTTTTCTATAGAACGCTCTTTCTCTTCTTCTGATGCCTGTAACTGGCAATACCCACATACTATAGTCAAGTCAGCCTTTATTTCATGGGTGATTTCCTCGTTTAAAAATTTGCTTAATGTCTTTTTAAAGGAGGGATTATTGAAAATATCTACTATCTCTCTCGTAGTCTTTTCTATAGTAGGAATAAGGGCTCCTTTTAAATACTCCTCTAAAACCTTCAGACACTCCTCTAACTTCTTTATACCAGCAAGAAATTCCTCAAATGAGGTAACAGAGCTGGAAATGGTAAGGTTGGGGGTGGTGAGTGGTGAATCTTCCTCCCTTAAATTATTTGCCTTTCTTAAAGTATAGGCTGTCATGGTAGGGCTGGAGGTAATGAGCGGCGAAGCCACTGGACTGGAGATAATAGACTTAATTGATAAAGTAGCATGATTGGAGGTAATAAGATTGGGAGTCTCAGTTTGAATTCCTTCTTTACCTCCTGTATTAGTTGTAATAGGGAGGTTGACAGGGGCCGTCTCCTGGAGGTTTAGGACTGCCAACCTCTCCCAAATTACAACAAAAGCCATCAATCCTAAGACAACTGCCACGGTAGCTCTTAAGATAGGTGGCGGGGTTAAAAGTCCAGTTAATAGTTGAGAATTGAGAACTAAGAATATGATTGAAGTGAGGAAGATGGAAGCAGTTATTAAACAAGCGAATGTAAGAGATGGACTCCTAGTGAATAGAGCAAGATATTTTCTTAGGCCCGCTGAGAAGAAAAATCCTCTCACCACCGGCCACGGAAGGTAAAGAAAACTTAAACTTAAAATTGATCCTCCCAGCGAGCCCATAATTGCTTCTATTCTATCCCTTCTATTCTCCTTAGTTAACCGCACATCTATCGGAATAGAAACATTCTTAACCAGTGGTGAACTTACTTTTTTTAAGTGCAGTTCTTCTCTTATTCTTTCAAGAAACCCTTTTACATTGCTCCCCGCTGGATAGTCCTCCACAAATACAATCTTTAAAGAATGCTCTTCCTTAAGTTTCTCTATCTTCTGTTCAAGATCTTTACTACATAGAATAATAATCCTTGGTCTGCTCTTTTTCTCAACTACTTTTTTAATTAATCTTTCGAGTTCCTCCCATACTTCTCCTTTTTCACTTAATGTAACACTTAATGTAACACCGTCGATAATAAGTAACTGAAATCTATTTTTACCGAAGTCTACTAAAAAGCTATTATAATTTCCGACGGTGGTAATCTCAATCTGTTTAAATCTCTCTTTAATCTTGCGTTTTATTTGCGGGGCTAAATGTTCTGGGCCAAAGACTAAAATGTGCAGTGGCGAAGAAGTAGATTGGGTCTGTAGACTACTGCTGGCTCTTTCCATTAATCCTGTAGACAGGGATGTGGTTGTTCTTCGCAGCGATGAGATGAGCAATAACGGTATCACGGGTAGAACCAGTGAGTTGCTCCCAAGAATCAGCACAACCATTGCGACAATAAACATTGCCAGTGGATTGATTAATAAGAAATAGTCTGAGATGCCCGTTTCCGTTATACCCACCATTTTGCCGAGCAGCAGCAAAGATGGTATTATCATTAGTAAACTCGACAATATGGTCAAACTGTAATTTATCAAACTTGATAGAACACATAATGCACCTCCTCCAATTGCAATGGGGTCCGTAGGAGGGGCCATCCTGGAGGTTAGGACTCCTACGGACACCCCATTTGCAACAAAAACCATCTCTCCTAAGGCCTCCACGGCAAGCCATAAGAGAGATAGTTGGTTTAATAGATCAATTATTCCATTAAACAATCCAGCTAATCCTTCATAACCTATAGCGATAGCCCAAGTATCGACAGGAGAAGAGCTAAAGGGTTTATTCTTTGACTTCCTGTATTGAATAGGCTTAGTAGGATAGCGGGAAATTACCTTACTACCAGTTACTCTATCTGTCTTTATTATTACTGTTGCGTCCTTCTCCTGCTTATATGTTATTTTATATCTACTTCGAGGTCGATAAATCCTAACCTTACCATATCCTGTCCTTTCTCCAATACTATCCTTTTTGTGATTATCTTTCAGGATTTCATCCAGCATATGGTTAGCTATTATCCAAATAGGAGAGTCTTTTTCTGGATAAGACTGAGCTATTCGCTTTGTTATTTTCTTTTTTAAGTTCGAGTTTAACAGATCGCCAATAGAATTACCTCTGAAAAGATTTAAGCCATTATTTATCGACCGGTTGCGATTTTTATCCGTCCAACGTGGATCTAAAGCAGCTTTAAGAATCTCTTCCCAAGATACCTCGCCCTCATATTCTCTAATAGCATCTTCTATAACCTTTAATTGTGTGCGCGCAATAGTATGTGGTTCTTTCTTATTTACTACCCATCCATTATCTTTAGCGTATTCTACAGCCTCCTTATAATTTACCATTTGCTGAGACATCCAAATATCTTCTTTCCAACCCATTTTTTCGAAGAAGACAAACATAACTAAATCTGCGAAGAATTCATCGACTTCTCTGACCTCGATGGGCCAATAAGCAATTATATGTGCTATCTCATGAGCAATCGTTCCTGAGAAGAATTTAATATTCCTATCTTTTTCTATTTCTTTGCCTCCAAATACTAACTCTCTATTTGCTCTGATTATATAAGACTGAGCTTCTCCACACACCTGAGCAGATCTTATGTATTCCATAGCTGTTAGGAATTTTTCTTCTGTAATTGTTAGAATTTCTTGGTCGATTATTAATAACACTGCAAGACTATAAGTTCTTACTATATCATCACACAATATACTCTTATACCCAAGAGATGTAACTTTCCCAAGAGATGTAACTTTATTATGATAAGCAAGTAACTTCCACATATTCTCATCTTCTGTCTCCTTTAAGAGTTGTTTTGCTATTGGATATAATTGATAGCGGTTGCCATATACATCGCCTTTAATAAACCCTCCTACATAAAGCCTTATCAAGGCAGGCAATTTATCATTAGCTATGATCTCCTCAACAGACTTACATCTATAAAGATGTTTTAGAAATTCTCTCTTTTGTTCAGAATTTTGATAAAGAGAATTGATCCATATTTTCAAAATCCTACGGATGTTAGAAAAAGATAAATGTGAATGATAATAATGAAGCAAATCTGATTTCTCCTCTAATAGTTTCTCTATTGCCTCCTTATCTCTTAGATAGCTAACCTTATATTGTTGGTAAGTATTGACGATGGGGAAAAATGTAAGAATGGGAAGTATTACTGCAATTATAAAAGGATAAGATTTCCCTTTCTTGACAGAAGATATTTTCTTAAACAAACTCAACTGGGATCCCTTTTGTATCGAACTGGAGGTGGTTTCAAGAGCAGGTTGAACTGGAGAAGGGGCTTCAATCCGATTGAAGCCCTCCCCCGTTAATTCTATAGACTGGGATATGGTTGTTGCGAGCAGCGATGAGTTGAGCAATAACGGTATCACGGGTAGAGCCTCTAAGCTGTTCCCAAGAATCAGCACAACCATTGCGACAATAAACATTGCCAGTGGACTGGTTAATAAGAAATAGCCTAAGGTGGCCATTGCTGTTATGACTACTGTTTTGGCGGGCTGCAGCAAAGATAGTATTATCATTGGTAAACTCGACAATATGGTCAAACTGTAATTTATCAAACTTGATAGGACACATAATGCACCTCCTATAATAGTTGCAATGGGGTCCGTAGAAGGGGCCATCCTGGAGGTTAGGACTCCTACGGACACCCCATTTGCAACAAAAACCATCTCTCTTGAGACTTCCACGGTGAGCCCAAAGAGAAATGGTAGACTGATTATTCCTTTTTGAACTATTAGACCAGAAATAATGGAAGATAATCCAGCAATGATTGCAAGGGGTATTAATGCGGGTAATAGGATGGTGGCGAGAACTGTTGAGACGAGGCTACCAATTCCACCAATTTTGGGTGGACCGCGAAGAGGAGAACAACTTCTTTGGTTAGATTTCTTTTGCTCATTAGAATAAGAAAATAGCGTGCTTCTACCATTCAACAGCGATTCTATCCCTTTCTTCCCAACCTCAATCGCACTAGAAGATCCTCCTCTGCTGGACAAAAGATTTCTTTCGTTTTGGGGACCTCTGGATTTAGAAGTTCTCCTTCCTTTTGTTATTGGAGACGAAGTACCATCATACCTTTCTATACAAGATGTAATTGAATTCTTTATTCTTTTATCGGTTATTTGACCTAGTCTTTTATCTAAAGTTTCATCGTTGGCAAGTCTTTTAATCTCCTCTTCTGAAAGTTTTCTAAGTCCGCTGTTTCTGGTATCAAACACGAATGATCGCGGCAAATCACCTCGATAGTCCAAATTATATTGACTGATGATTACTGTTTTTTCCATTTCACCTATATTATCGGTGAACCATATTTGAATCTCATCTTTTCCTTCAGTCCTTATTGCAAGAAGCATCTCTTTTACAGTAGAAAAGACTGCATTTTCGAAATCAACATGGGTGATGGCCGCAATCTTAGTAGTAGGATTGTATATCAATACACCAATACACGAACCAAGACCCCAAGTAGCTAACTTGTAATTTTCATCAGTAGCACTAGTCACTGCCCACTCTCCTTGAATAATAACCACCGTGTTATTCCTTGGTTTTATCTTTACCTCTAATTCTTCCTTTTCTACATTGGGATATACTGTAAAGATGTATCTGAATGGGACAGGATTAATTTCTTCTTCTCCTCTCCAGAATAACCCTGTCTTATTAAGTAAAGTTTCTATCTTTGGCTTTAATTCTTCTAAATTTCCCTTCTCTTTAATCAAAATCCAAACCCTCTTTTCATCAAGATAAACTACCTCTATTCCTTCAAGTTGTCTTATCTCTCCTAAAGCCTCACAAATAGAAAATTGTTCTACTACTTGTACTTGAGCGGGTGGAACAGATGGAGGAGACGAGAATGCATTAGGAACAGCAAAATTATAGCCGGATACTAGCAATTTAAACGATATCACAATCACAAAAAGAATCTTTTTAAACTGAAAAATTAGATGATGAACTGAATTTCTGGCAAGGTTGGAGATAGTAAGTGGTGAATTTGCCCGAGGAGAGTCATTAATCTGATTGGAGTCCTTCTCCATTAATTTTGTAGATGAGGATGTGGTTATTCTTGGCAGGAATAACGGGAATAAGGTGAACAAGGATAATGTCACGGTCAGAGTAATAAAATCAACAATGGAATCAACCCATCTATCTAACCAACCAAGTGTTCCTAAGAGTAAGAATAATAAAATGGAGCAGGTGCAAATCGCTACCTTTGTTGAGACAAAACGTGGAACTTTTTCTTTATACTCTTTATACGCCTCTTCAAACTTAGATAGTAATTCACCCTCTTCTTTTGGAAGGTAAAATAGAGAAGGAAGAGTAAGGAAGACTGCAACACCTATAAGGATGGCTCCTTCCCAAGCTTTCCCTTCAGCAAAACCATCTATTCCAAATATAGTAAGAATCGCCGCCAAGAGAAGATAGAGTGTATATAGAGGATTCCTTGAATATCCATATACACCTTGAGTTTTCAGAGTAGATGGCGGAGAAGTATTTCCCCCAATACTTTGTGCTGGGGGCTTGGCGCTGAAAATTATATAAGCAATTCCTACAAGCGTTGCTATGAATAACAAACCAAGGATAGCTAAAGAGACTCCCCCAAAAATTCCTGGAGGAATGGTAGCCTGAAATAGGTTCTCATTAACTTTTAATCCTGAAACTGCCACCGCAGATAGAACATTGGAAAAATGGCGCTGGGGTTCTGTGGATAGAGTGGATAGAATTATATTAATAAGACGCTTAAACCCACTGACAAGTTCAGGAATAATTAACTTAGACCATTTACCTAAGCTTTGAGAACCATTTCTCTGTATAGGCGGACTAAGGGAACTATGGTTTCCTGCGAGATCTTTCTGAGGTCTATTATTTAGAGATGAAGACGTATTTATACTTGCTCTATCCTCTACGCTATCCGCTATACGCTCACCTAAAATCGCACTACTGGAACCTCGGAATCTGTTTTTAGAGTTCTTTCCGGAATCTCCAGTTATACCTCGACTATCTGCACCTACAGGCAGACCTTGGGTATTCCCGGTTCCTTCACATCTATTCCACTTCCCTAATATAGCTAATATTATTACAGCTATTACAGCTAAATTTTGCGCTATTATTTGCGACTGAGCGTCTGCGCAAGATGACGCTGTCGCAGAACTTATGGGTCCAGCACGCATTAATATCATTCCAATGAAAGATCGCAGAGTGTTTATTATATCTTCAATCTGAGCCAATTTACTGGGATCTAATGGACTTGTACTAATTTCTGATGGTGCTGGTGTCGATTGACTCCTACTCCCCACCACTGCACCTACATTTATTGATGATGATCCTGTAGGTGGCATTCCAATTGGCCGTTGTGACCGTTGGTTCTGTTGAGAATCTCCTTGAGGAGTCGGCAAACTATCTCTATTGAACATCACCACCAGCAGCCTATTAGTCAATGAAGAAGAGGCTTTCATCATAGCTAACAACAGGGCTCCTAAAGCCATTTCCAAGACTCCAAGTCGCTGCTGCTCCATTGATAGAGAACGTTGATCTCTCTTCTGTGCAGTTAATACTGGTAAGAGAAAACCAGAAAGGTTGTTGACGCCTAAGATATTATGTTTAGGAATAAAGTTCAGAAGAGATAATGCCACCATATTAAAGAGTGCAGGGATTGAAATAATAGAGTAAGGTGGCAAAGCAACACCTTCAAATCTTTCTGTTGTTGATCTGGGGGTAGTAAGCGTTCTTCTAAACTCTTTCTTTTCATTGATTAAGAGATAAGATAGACCATCAATAGGGGTGGCTTCAGTGATAAGCGGAAGTACTGCCCTCTTAGCTCCCTCCTCGAGCATAATAACCAGCAGAGAATCATTAAAGATTGGGAGGAAGGAAGAAACAAACTCTACTCCTCTTTCCTTCTCCCCTTTCATTTTCACTGATGGAAGAATAATTCCTAATGGAAATGGAGCAAAGCCAAGTACTAGTGATAATACCTTTCCAATCCATCTCATTAACTGCTCTGTAAATGATACTTCTATGTATGTAGAGGAGGCAACAAATGCCACACCTACTGAGCTTTTTCCAATTGGAGAGGGCATTTTAATTGGCTCTTCAGGTTGAATTATTATTCTTTCCTCACCAGTTAGTGTTAATTGGTTACCTAAGCGACCGTTTAATTGGGGATTGAGCTCTAAAATTTTCCGCCAATCACTACCATCTCCAAAATGCTCCTTAGCAAGTTTCCAGAGACTATCTCCGGGTTTAACAGTATAAATAATATCTTCGGGCTTAATGGTATCAGCAACGGAAGGAGGCATTAGTAGAGAAGGCGAAAGGTTTGATTTATTATTAGGAGTATCTTTCAGAGGGAGTAAAGAGAGTAAAAGTAAACCTATTATTATGCTCCTCTTTGCCCAATTAGTTCCTCTTTTTGGTTCAGAGATACTGAGATGATGTGCAGAAGAAGGACCTGATAGAGTAACAGAGGAAAAATCAGGAAATAGGAGTTGTCTTTTAGTAGTATTTAACCTGAGTCTTTCGGGAGTCTCGAATTTAGGAATGCTGGATTTAGAAATAATGGACCCTTCACCAAAATATCTATCTTGAGATAGTAATGAATAGAAATCAACTTCATCATTCTCTTCAGGAGATTTTCCAAAAGATATATAATTCCTGTAGAAGATAGGCTTCTGTTGCGATATTTGCGATGCTATTTTGTTAAGCTCTGCTATGTTGAGCTCTGCTATTCTGTTAAGTTCTGCTATGTTGAGCTCTGCTATTTTTTGCGCTAATGAATCAGGGTTTATTCGCAAAGAGAGAAGAGGCGGTACTCCTTGATTCATTTGTTCTACAGAGGAAAAAAGGGACAGTAATCCTTGGTTCATCTGTTCTATTTGTTCTGTAAGATTTAATAATTTCAACTCCTGGAAATTTGGAATTATCTTGGTAAATTCAAAATTAGGAAGAATGGGGCGCTGTAAATTTTCTGGAATTTCTACTTTTCCTTTCCAGAATTGATTGTTAAAAACTTGCTTCAGTATATTCTCTACATTATTATTTTTACCCAACCTATACCTATCATACACCTTCTTAGCTAAAGAGCCAGGTAGAGTTAAAGAATTTTTAAAAGAATTGATATATCTTCCAAACAAATCAAGAATCCTATTAAAGGCTACAGGAGAGGCAGATGTGGGTATTTGAGAGCTAATTCTTCCCACCGAATCATTATCATCCTGAGGATTAATTCTAAAATTTTCTGGGGACATCCCTGCCAAAGCCGTAAGTAAAATCTTCTCTCTTTTCCCCTCGCACAATGAAGAAGAAGATCTATACCTATCTATTTTAGGAGTTATTTGTCCTAATCGCTCTAATACCTCATTATAAAATGGTCCCCAAACTGGATAACCACCACCAAAGACATTACCATTCTTATCTATACCTATAGTAGGATTTTGTTGAAGGATACCTAATTGAACAAAAGGTGAAGAGGAAGTTTCTTTCTTCTTTCTCTGTTGGACTTGATCGATGTGGAGTTGAGCAATCTTACCTAAGCCAATTTTCTCAAGGTGATCTCTCCATAATTTTTGTCCTTCAGGCCAGGTTAAGAAGAAGTCAGTAAACTTAATAATCTCCTTATCTCCTTCGATTACTCCATTGAACATGTAGGCAGTGAGTTCTGTGGCTATACCAAACTCGCTCTTGTCAAAAAGGTTTAAAATCTCTGGCTTATTTAGTTCTTCTATAGACCAAGACGATTTCCCTTCCGACCAACCCATCTCCTGTTTAAACCCATTGATCTTAATCTGATCAAACCAAGGGTTTTTTTCAGCACGTCTCAAAATTATACTCAAGTCTTTTCTAAATATCTCTGTTTTTCCTTCGCAGAGGAGTGAATCTAATAGGTCCTCTAAGGGGTTATCGTATTTTCTTAAAGACTCCTCTATTTCGGTTAAATCTCCACCCTGTCCAAAAGCAAAAGAAAAGGATTTTAGTTCACGGTAAAAATTTATTAGTTTTTGGGAGGGTTTTCCGTATGGAGAATCTATGTCATCTAAGGCATGTTTTATCTCGTGTAATCTTATCCAAGCATTTCTTCCCTCGCGGTATAAGATGGTGCCTTTTGTTTCTACATAATAGGCTGATGTTGTGGGGCTATAATAACCTGCTTTCTCTCTTACTCTTTTCTTAAAATTTTCATCATTGAGTACTTCTTCAATAATTCCTTTTTCTTTAACTATCTCATCTAATTTTTGATTTAAGTAGAGAGAATCCTTATAGAGAGAATCTTCTCCTTCTGGACCTAATAGAGAAGGAGGTTCAGATTTTTGGGGATGGAATGAAGAAAGGTAATTTAGAGAGTAGTATCTTGCCAAAGAAGGAGGTTCTAATTTCATCCATTCTCCATCGATAGGTGTAGTACCTTCATTTTTGCCAAGTGTATTCTTTGCTCCTTGGGAGAAGGCTTTATAACCCTGTCGAGGTAGAAAAGAAGTTCTTCTGTTAATATACTCTCTTATAAAAGAAAGTGAAGGTAAACGAGAAACTTTTTTCCCAAATCCTTTTAACAGTTTATGGGAAAGAATTTCAGCAAGAGAATCATCACCTTTTGCCTGGGCAAAATAAAATAACCGCATCGAATCCATATAAGCATCTTTTTCATTATCCCAATTTTTACGTTTCTCTAACCAGAACCTCAATCTTGAAGGTCGAGTTACTGGACTGATCTTTGTAACTGCATGGATATAGGATATCTGGTCAGGAGTTAATCTTCTTCCTTTTTTCGCCCACTCTATAGCATCGACAGAGGTAAGGGTTAAGGCTACCTGTTCAGTAGCATTATACCCCCAGATTGCATCTCTGGACTCTCCTAAGGGTATGCCTAAAAATTTAGCGAATAAGTGTCCTAATATCTCGTGTCGAGCCTCTAATCTTCCTACATCTCTCAGTTTAAATCCGAATCTGCCTCCTTCACCTAAAGTAATCTGAAATCTTTCCAAAGGAACCCATACTTCATAACCCTTACCTTCTGTAGTCCGATCAATGAGTTTTACTGTATCGATATGAGAAGAAGCAAGTTTTAAAGAGATCTTGCCTTCAGAGAACAATTCTTTGACCTTCTCCATCGCTTTATCTACACTCAGAGGATCATCGACTTTATCTTTTAGATACTTTTTTAGTTGGGGGAATTGAAGGATAGTCTCATAGACTTTATTTTGAATGTCTTGTTGAATAGGACTGCTGAGATCTCTTTCTATCTCTTGAAGGATAGGGTCTTCTTGGGGCGTAGAAACTTGTAAAAGATTTATTCCAAAAGGAAGGAGTCCTTGGGCACGTAAGGGGATTGCGGTATTAAGTTTATCTAAAAGAAGCTTTCTTGTTTCTACTTTTTCATCTACTTTTAGCTCGACTCCTCTTATTCCTAAAAGCTCAAAAGCTTCTTGAGGTTGCTTAGAGAAATCTATTGCTCTTTGATGAGGAATACCTAATTCTTTCTCATAGGTAGCTAAATTTTCCTTTAAGACTGCGGTCTTCTCAATGAGAGAAGGAAATTCCTTTAATTTTTCAGAAGAAGAGCAAATTTTATCTAAATTCTTACCTTCTACCCAATCCTTAAGCAAACCAGTAACTTCTTTAGATACTTCTTCTATGAGTGGTAGGCTAACCTCATAATAACCTTTTTCATAGAAAGAGAGATTAATATTATCCTTCTCATCTTTGGCTTTGAATTGCATCTCAAGCAGATGTTTAAAATCCCTGAAGAGCTGGCGTAAGGAAGAGATCTGCTGAGGAGAGATGTAGTATTTTTCAGTGAGGGACTTGAGGAAATCTTCTTGAGGGATATTTTTTAATGTGGTATTTTCTTTGTCTTTCGAAGCCTCTCTAAGCGAGTTATGGATCTCCTGTTTTGCTCTTAAGTGATAGATCCAATCAGAAGCAGTAATTTCAGCTAAAGCTTCGATCTGAGAAATCTTCTTAAGGAATGGTTTTTCAGATGAACTTTGTGAGGTAAGAATACTATAGATAGAGTAGCTTAAATCACCTTCTAACTCTTTTTTAAGATCTTTGAGTTTTTTCCCCGGCATCTTTTCACATACTGCTTTTACCATATCATCACTTATACTCTTCTCTGCTTCTTCTTGAGCATATCTTAGACTTTGTTTAAGAAAGTTCAGGGCTTGCTCTAAAGAAGATAAATCTACCTTTTGGTTGGCTTGATTTGGTAATTGGTTGGCTTGCTTTGGTAACAAATATTCTAAAGCTTCTTGGCGCTCTGATGAATTGAAAATTTCATCTGCAGAAAGTTCATATATGGCTTGGAGTTTTTTCCCAAAATCTTCATTACCCTCCAGAATCTTATTTATCCTCCTAATTACTTCACCTGTGTTTGCTTCTCTTAACAACTCTTCTCTTCTTTGTTTGAAACTAAGTTTGTCGGCTAAAGAAACAATCTCTTCTAAAGCAGAGTTAATGATCTCTTGGTTGGTTTGGATCTCCTTATCGTTCTTAGGCCTAGATTCTGAAAGTCTACCTTGGAGCTGAAAACTCTTTGTAATAAAATTGAAATCTGCCTGCTTGATAGGTTCAGTTGTGGCAGCGAGGACCTGTAGAAGAGAAAACCTTCTCTCTTTTTCATTAAAGAGTCCCTGTTTTATTAGATTAACTGTAGCTAAGGAAGATCTTTTCTGCTCTGATTTTTCCTGGATCTCTTTCCACTCCTCTGTAAAATCAAGCTTAAAATACTTATTGAATTTATGGATTTTTTCTCCGGGAGAAAGTTGGAGATATTCAATAAGTTCTTTTAAATTAAATTTCTCTGCTCTCTTGCTATCTACTCCCTTAAAAAACTCATGAACTCTCTTTATCTTTTCAGTAGTAGATAATCGAGGAGCATAAGAAGCAGGAGTATAGTATTCAGCTACTGTGGCTTCAAAAGGCTTCTTTGCTGACTCTCTCTTATCTAATTTAGTATAGAAAGAACCAAAAGGAGAAAGAGGACGCAAAGACTGAGGAACCCTCTTCCACTGAGAAAGTTGGCTGAGATTTTCTTCCCGAGCTCTTTGGGCTGCTAAACGCAAAGATAAGAGATATTCTCTTAACTCCCTATTATCAGTGATATTATCTAACTGTTTACTTATGCGGGCAAAATTATCATCTCTTCCCCAGTGTTCGGCTAAGTATTTAGCTAAAAGATGAGCGGGAATTAAACCTAAGAGAGCTGCTGTAGGTGCAAGTATAAATGGAGAACTTAAAAGGGTTGCTCCTAACCCTAAGCTAGTAAGTACTTTGGAAGATAAAAATGCGGATGGAAGAACAAGAGAGGAGAAAATAGAAGCGTAATCAGGTCGTCCAGGAGAGATAAACCGAGAAATATCTCTTAAGCTTCTCTCATACTTTACGGGATTTATTAAAGCTTGTTTGTAGAGACTTTCTACTCCCCGATCTTTATAGGTAAGGACAAATCTCCTTATTCTCGAGATTGGAATCCAGGAGACCGGATTCAATAAAACTGGATTCCAACTCTCATTTATTCCCAGGTATCTTCCTATCCAAGCACTCGATTCCTGAGCATAGTAAGGCATCCTACTGATGAAATCTTTACTCTGCGTAGAGCCGAGATGATACTCAATCCAAGCCTTTCCTTGGGCAATCCGGTGTAACCTCTTATATCCGTATGAAACAGGCTCATGGTCATCACCAAGGTCTACTACGGGATTAACTGCTAAAGCTAAGACATCTTGCACAGCTTGGGTTTGAGAAGAGGATAGCTCAATCTTATTTACTCTGATAGCTTCATCTATTTCTTTAACCACAATGGAAGCATCAGTTAAAAGACTACTTTTCTCTGATAGTTGAGTATTTAATTGTGAAGAAAAATTTGAAGAAGGATTCAAAATCGCATTTAGTGCTTTTAAAAAGTTATTTTTCGCATAAGTTTCTTCCTTTTCTAAGTCCCCGACTATTTCTCCAATAGTAGTAAAGAGCCGTTGGGTAGTAAAGGTATAAGAAGTATAACCATCTAAGGCCCTCTCGATTTTTGTCTTATGTTGCGGAGATAGGGAGATTCCTTGTTTGGCAAACTCGCTCTCTAAGACTCTGGTAGTTACAGTTATCTGTTTGTTTGCTTTTACTAAAGGTTCTGAAACATTGGCTGAGGTTCTGATGGTAGGAAGAAGAAGGTTTTCAGCAAGATATTTGGCAAGGGAAACTGCATCATCTACTGACCTTAAATCACTGAATTTAGGAGGAGACTTATTGCCATCACCACTCTTACTAAATTTGTGTTTTAAGACATCTTCTCTAAATCCCCAGGCATTAAAGAGACTTTCCATTATCCTTTGGCTAGGTTTATTCTTTATAAAAGGAGATTCATCGGCTAAAACTTTTAATTTAGAGATAGTTGGCTCATAACCTGATTTAGAACCTTTGAGCATAAACTGATTAGAAGCACCTTTCAGGATATTCAGAAGGGTAGTTACCCGATGAGAAATACTCAATAAGGACTGATAAGCCATATCACGAGGAGTAGCGATATCTTTAAAGGCAAAAGTAGAATAGAAATCAGAATCCCTATCTAAGATTACCTGGCGATAAACCTTTACTAAGAAAGCATACTCCTTAGTCTCAGGAGCATACATTCTCATCACTCGTTCTAATGGCCGGACTAAGTAAGT
Organism: Candidatus Omnitrophica bacterium UBA2593; assembly: GCA_002340085.1. GTDB lineage: Bacteria > Omnitrophota > Gorgyraeia > Gygaellales > UBA2593 > UBA2593. The sequence goes on along the minus strand of DDKR01000153.1, from coordinate 11,341 downwards.
GATTTCTAATATTTTATTTAAATTCTCTAAAGCAGTATGGGAGAGATTTATTGCTTCCTGAACTTTAAATACAAGTCTTACTAAATCTTCCTTAGAAAGAGAAGAAGGATTATGCATCCGCTGAAGAGGCCCCTCTAAAGAATCTCCACCTGTTAGCCGAATATATTCTTTTACTCCCTTGTTCTGGATTAAGAAGTTTTTCAACTCTCTGGGGGAATAGAAGAAATAAACCATATCCCCTTTCTTAATACGATTGTTACGGGCGAATCCTTGGAGAGCAGTGGATAACTCAACAATGGGCGCAGCAAAGTAAATATCTATACCTTCGCCAAAATTAAGTCCTTCCTTTACTAAGTTTAAGGTCCCAATAATTATCTTACCCGTTCTTCCTTGTTTTACTCTCCGGACTAATTCTCTCTTCCTTGATTCAGTTACAGAGTTATCATAGATATCTACTTTAAGCCCTTTTTCTCTAAGGGTTCTCACTAAGGCAGGTTTTCCCTCCTCACTTACCATTATAAACTTGGTTTTATTATCATTTTTGTTTCTTATTAGTTTTTCTGTAAGGGCAGAATAAATTGACTGATTCTTCACATCAACATCAATGAGTTTTACCTTTGTTCTTGGCTCAAATTCCCCATTCTTCCTTATTCCATAAGAGAATGTTTTGGTTATAGGATCTAAACCTAAATCGGCATAGTGGGTATTTGTCTCTATCTGCCGGCTATTTATCAGCATTATCAAAGACTTTAAAGGTGTAATTGTTCCAGAAAGAACTGATTTTCTTCCTCCTAAAGCAGTGAGTAATTCAAATGCCGAGGAAGAAACTAAAGTACTTCCTCCTGCATAGGATTGCCTCCAATTTATCTCGGATAGTTTAATTCCTTCGCGAGTTGCCTTTTCTAAAGCAGAAGCGACCATCAATGATTTATTATGTAAGACCATATCTGCTTGTAAGCCATCGGTCTTAGAAGAAACTACTACTCTTCTGTCAAAAGTAAAACCAATACGGTTACCACCGGTAACGATTGCTTCCACTATACTCCTTATCTCTCCAGATAAAAGCCATCTTTCTCCTCCTAATTTCTGACGAATAAATTTCTCTGCTTCAGGGGTAAGATAGACACCATCTTTGAAGCGCACAAAGCCTAATTTTGCCTTATCTATACCCCTGGTTAGACCTGAAGATACTCCTTCTTTTAATGTAGTCTCTTTTGCCTCTTTGAGGGTAATCTCTCGAATATCTTTATTTATCAATGGTCTTATCTTCTCCCATACAAGTTTATACTTAGGATAAGAGGAAGAAAGACTCTCATGGCCTGAACCAACAATCGCCTCTAAGTGATTTAGGAAGATATTCTGTCCTTCATCGATTACTACTAAGTTATTACTCTTAGCCAAAAAGTTGAGAAGTTTGATTATTCTCTGGCGATTTAAGAAGTCTGTATTTATACGCCGATTTAAAAGATGAGGAAAACGCTCATAACTTCCCACAAAGATAGTATTTTTATCTTTGAAGGCTTGGTGGATAAAAGTGGTAGGGACAGAAGGATTAGAGACCAAGCTATCTGCATCTTTAAGCTTTAAGCCAAATAACTGCACCCATCCCTGGTTTTCTGAAAGGACTTGTTTTACTAAAGGAGTATTTTTGGTAAGATACAGAGATATTCCTCGGTCACTAAGAAAGCGGTTAGAGATTAAAGCCATCGTACCCAAAAGCGTCTTTCCACTTGCCATCACTTCTTCAATATTTGCTTCCCGGATGACTTTAAGGATATTCCTTGTAGACTGCGATTCTTTAAGGTTGCCTCCCCTTGCTCTAATAATCTTACCAATAACACCTCTCACTATCATTACCACTCGTATAGGATCTCCTTTATGCAGAGAAATCGCATCTCTGAAAAACTGGTTTAAATTTTCTCCTCCACTTATTATCCTAAAAGTATCTGGCTTAACAACTTTTATAACCTTACCTTTTTCATTCTTTATATGTTCGAATTCAATCCTGCACCTAATCTCCTCTCCATTTATCTTTACCTGAAATTCTTCACCTTGGTCTTTTTTAACCTCGATCTTTTTCAAAACATCTCTTAATTCTTTACGTGTTGCCTCATCTATTAGAGAAGTTTTTAAAGACTTTTCTCTCCTGGGATTTTCTAAGGTCTCTAAAACCCTATCAATTTTCTCTAACCATTCTGGCTTAGGCAAAGGCCTTTCTCCAACTAGTCTTAATTCTCTTTCTGCAATTAAGGATTGTGCTTCTATCTTTTCGCTCAAAGAATAAAGACTATCTTGATACCTCTTCCAATTTTTAACTATGTCTTTGTCTGAAGACAGCTCCAGTGCCTTCTTTGCCTGCGCAAATCTTTTTAGTCGCTTCTTGTAACTTCCTCCTTTTAACCCATTGATAAATAATGACTTAAGTTTTTTAAAAGTAGTTTTGGAAGGTTGGTATTCTTCACTTATCAAAAATCCACGCTCCTTCGACTTCACCTCTTCCTGAGCCTGATAAGCCTCTTTTTGTAATCTTAAATTCTTTAAAGATCGCTCTAATTCGGCTTCCGTAATCCTTCCTTCCAAAACAAAATCTAATTTCTTTTGGGCAATTTTAGCTTCTATCTTTGAGACCTTATCAGATTTAGGACTACTAATCTTACTCCCCCAACTCTTAATGTCTGAATATAAAGCAGTAAACTCTCCAAGCGTAGCTAAATCAGAAAATTCTGAATGTTTACCTTTAATCGCTCCAGCTTTTCTACTCAAGCTCTCTAAATGCTCTTTAATGCCTCCCTTGCCTTGCCATTCTTCTTTAAATTCTCTCCATATTTCTCCTCGCCTCTTTCTATAATTACTATCCTTTTCTATGCCTTGGAGTTTCTCATCTGCAAAATGCCTCCTGATTTCCCTCCTTACATTGAATTCCATCTTCTTAGCATCTTTTGTTTGAGAACTAAAGATTATCTGGGCAATCTTTCTTTCAATCTCACCTCTTCTCTCACCTCCCGCTGTAGAGATTAAGATATTGATCTTTGAGATAACCTCTATATACTCATTTAAGAAATCCTTAACCTCTCCTTGTTCCTTCTTAGATAAATTCTTCTCTATTGTCTTGAGAACCTCTGTCTTGTTTATCTTTCCATTATCTTTTCCCAATTCCCATATCAATCTCATTGCCTTAATAGTAGGAGAGAAACTTTCTCTAAACCTTGAAGAAACAATTACCTCCTGAAAATAAGCAGGAAGTATCTCTCTATTCAATCCTGCCTTTTGGAGAACCTGACCAAAACTCATCATCTTTTTAGATGGCTCTTTAGGCAATTCTTTCTCTAACCTATCTCTTTGAAAAGGAGTAAGCCGTTGATAAAGGAACCCAAAAATTTGACCTTCGAGGTAACTGTAGTAGGTGCCTACTTTCTCTTTGATTTCTTGGGTAAGAATAAAATTAAAATCTCTTCTCTTCCCATTTATCACCTTAGATATCTTAATGGTATCTCCTATTTTTTTACCTTCAATTTCTGCCGCATCCTTGGGATGAGAACGATAATAAAACTCAATGATTCTGTCAATGGCTTGTTTTAAAGAACTGACCTTACATTTAGCAGCTCTGGGAATAAGGTCATTTATCTTTAAAAAGGCAAAATCCCTATCCTCTATAGGACTTGGTTTATCTAAAAGTCTCTTTCTCTCCTCAACTCTTTTCTGAAGATTACTCAATTTATCTAATGGTAAATCTATAAGCAAAGATTCACTATAAATATTCTCAGCCAAAGTTAAGAGATCGCCTTCAGTAATTGCTTTGGTGCGTAAGATTGGTTCAAACCAGAAGGCCAAATCTTTAACATTATAAGCTAAAAGAGATATTGATTTTCCAACTCCGTCGGTAGAACCCTTAAGAGCTTCAAAGCTTTTTTTAAACTCCTCAAAATTCTTAAAACCATATTTTTTAGCTAAAGCCTGCTTTGCTCGATTTTCAGCTCTCCCACGTATAATTTTAAGCTGGGATGGCTTCTGTTTAAGAAAATCTCTTATCTTAGATAAACCCACACCAAAAACCTTTTGAGAAGCTGTATCATATAATTCTCCTAAATCAATCTCACCTGGTAATTTTTGAGGTAGTATCCTATCCAAGACCCTCTTTGTTGCTTTTTGAATATCTTCATCTGATGGCGAGCTGAATCTTGCCTTCCAGCCTGTTCTTTTTTTATGTATGTCTTTTGCTTCTTGGTTTATCTCTCTCCTAAGCCCATCCATTCTTCTTTGATAAAGGGCTTTTGAGTCTAAATTAGCTTCCCGGATATCTTTTGCCAATTCAGATTGTTCTCTTAGAGAACCTATTCCCATCTCCTTTATATCTTTCTTTTTTTGTTGGATTGCTTGTTTTATTTCCCCCTTAGACTTTCTTTCTTCCCTCATCTGCCTAACCTCTTGCTTAATTTCTCCCAAATAATCTTTTGACAAGTTTTTTACTGCTTTTTCGTAATCTTGCTGATTAGGCAGAAGTCTTCCTCCTTTTCCTGCTAATCTTTGTGCTTCTTGATCAATCTTAGATAATCTCCTCTCAGCCTCTTCCTTTATATAAGGATTAAGCAAACCCTTTATATCCTTTGCTCCTCCTATATCAAGAGCTAAATCATAGAGACGCTGTAGTCTTTTAGAGAGAGCTGGTCTAATACTATCTCTTATTACATTGGCTAATTCCTGACCACCAAAAAGAAGTTCTGGAGTAGTAAAATCACCCTCTTTAATCATTGTTAAGAGGTGATTCTTTAAATTGTAGGTTACATTGATGGAATTTACAACTTTTGTTAAATCCTTAGTGCCAAAATATTTCTCTCCAAATATCTTTGCTGCCTGCTCTATAAATACCTCTTCTACTTGATTCTTTATAGTAGTGCGTGTACCTCTTTTGATACCTTCGCCTCTTTCGTTTATTCTCTCATGAAGAGGTTTTTTTAGATAAGCCTCCCTTGCCTCACTCCTGATCGTTAGTTGTCTAATTGCTTTCTCTATATCTCTCGGGGTTGGGTTTTCTCCTTTAGCAATCTCCTTAGCTCTCTCAAATACCAAACGAGAATTATAGGCATAGAATGCTTCTTTAGCCTTATCTTTAGATAGAGATAGGCCTCTTGCTTCTGCAAACTTAATAAAGTCTTCCTTAGAAGCAAAAACTTTTCCTTTTCTTACGGTTTTTCTATAGGCATTTATTACTCCTTCATATTGTCCATATTGTAAATGTTGTAAAACCTGCTCAATCTTTTCAATCTGGGGTCTGGCGTATTCTAAAAAGGCCTTATTAAGAGCCTGGTTATTTTTTTGTCTTTGGGAATTCTCAATTATTTTCTCTAAAGGCATACGCATATCTCTGGAGAGTGCGGTTAAAGCAAGAACCTTAGATTTCTCACCCATTGCGTTATTACTCTTCTGGATATTTCTCTCTGCATCTTTGTACTGTTGATAGAGAGCCCTCAATTCCTTCGTTGCCTGGTGGGAGGGATGGCTTCTAGCAAAGAGGACGATAAAAGAGAGACAATTCCGACTAAAATCAGAGAAACCTCTTCCTTTAGGAGAAAGCAATGTTTTCTCGGCAACTTTTAAGCCGAAATCAGCGGTCTTAACTACCAGAGGTGTTGTAAGTATTGAGGAATCAAACCAACGCAAAAAAGAAACAAACCCTTTAGTAGGTTCCATCCCGGCAAAGATTTGCTTTACTACTGCTTCTGACCAAGTAATTCCTTGGGATCCTCGTCCCCAATCCTTTGAGAAATATTCTTTGACTACTCTTCTATACCTATCTAATTTCTCTACTATTCCTCCTTGAAAAGAATATCTGTAGCTCTGTACCCCGGTAAAACGAAAGAGTGGCTTCATCCATTTACCAGAAGAAGGTCCCTGGATAGAAGAGAGCACTAAATCTTGTGGAGTTAAGTGATGAAAACCTTGGCGTTCATCACCAGTAATCAACCAACCTTTAATTTGCTTACCAGAAGCATCTTTAAATTCCCATCCTGATTGGGAAAGTAAACCATTATAAAAACTTCCTCCAATAGTAAAGAGAGGAGAGACTAAAAGCCAGTCTAATGCTCCGGCTAAGGACTGGTAATAGAGCCAACTCGGTCCAGTATGGGCTCCACCTCCTAACTTGAAGCGATGTAAGGCAATAATCTCTTCTTCTCTCCTTCCGGTAATTGCTGAAAAGTTAGAAGAAAGACTCCCCAAAAGGCCTCCTAACCACCAGGTAATGAGCCCTCCAGCAATACCTCCTTTAGCTGAGGAGTTACGCAACTCATATAAAGAGAAATCACCTCTTCGATAAGCATCGATAGTGTAACCAATACCTTCTCCCAGGGCTCCTATTGTTGCACCATAGGAAAATTTCTTAAAAAATCCCCATTGAGAAATGCGCCAAACATAACTATCTGCCTTCAATATTTTCTCCAGATCTCTCGCTAATAACTTTTCTTTACAAAGACGAGCAATAGGTTGTCCGAATCTTCCTTTATCCTGAGTAAGCTTTGCTCCTTTTTCGAGTACCCGGCTTATCCAATCAGGTTTTAGGGACCCATCGGGTAGTGTTGGTATCTTGACCTGGAATTTTTGAAGAGGATATAGTGCGGCTAAACCAAAGAAGGCTCCTTCAGTTAGATTTCCCAGAGTAAAAGCTTCTCTTAAAGATTTAAAGAGATCTCCTTTGGTAGAAGAATCTTCAGAGAAGAAATTTCTTGCTGTCTTTATGGTTAGATTAACTCCTGTACCTGTCAACACATACGCACCTCCTCTTGTCCATTTCGAAGAATATATTTTGGCTGTCCAATCAAAAAACTTCAAGTTCAATTTATTTCTTATAGCAAGTTCTAAAGCTTGTGTAGTAGGTAAAGCTCCTGAATCTCTGACAAAGCCCATTACTCTATCAAAAAGATTGTTTCCTGCTACCTTGGTGTTCCGAAATGCGTTTATAGCACTTTTTAATGAGGGATTATTTACTAATTCCCCCCATATCTTTTCGTCAATCCTCAATGTCCTGAGAGCATCTGTAGCACTATATTCAGTACCTACTATCCTTAACTTTTTTAATGGAACTACTCCTTGTTCCCCTAATAAATCTAATAAGCTCTTTTCCTTTCCTCCATGTACTACCTTAAACTTATCTAACCTCTCTAGCACCTGAGGAGAAATCCCTTCTTTTTCTAAAGCAGTTACCAAATTATCTAAATTACCTTTAAAATCTTTTGGATTTATTATATTAAATTCTTTTATTATCTTTTTAACTTCGCGCACTTCTTTTGCTACATAAGATACTCTAGCTATCTCAGCTAATCCAGCAAATCCTGCACTAATAGCTAAATTCCCCAAAGTATGTTTACTCCACCATACTTCTTTTAGCCCTCCAAGTCCCAAGTCTTGGCCAGTCTGTACCTTATGCATCACTGTATTGACTGCATAATCTATGCTATTGAGCAGACAGAAATTTCCTAAGGTAGTAAGACTTGCTCTTCCTAAGCTATGAAGTAACCCTATATCTGTTATTTTACTGGCAGAATTAATAAAGACTCCTTTACCTAAACCCCAACCAATAAGTCCGGAGACTAACAACACTGCATTTGTCTCTAAGGAAAGCGGTTGGCCGGTAGTAAGTAGAGAAACTGCATTAGGAAGGCCGTGGTTAAGCGTCAAGAAAGAGGTGGTTTTGATCGTCCACTGAGCAACACGCTGAGCAACACGCTGAGCAGCACACTGAGCAGTAGGAGAAAGTTGAGAAGTATGAGAGGAAATCTTAGAAAGAGAGGAAATCTTAGAATGAATAGGACCAAAAATCTTTCCTCCTAAAGCAAACGCCGCACTAAATCCTAAGGCCTGACTTTTAGTCTGGGGAAGATTCTCATACTGTTTGAATATTGCTTGGCTAAGAGAAATATTCCCCGTGAAGCAGTCATGGATAATACCAACTCCCACCATAGAAGGAAGCATATAAGAGTAAGTATTAGAGGTACTGCCTATCCACCTTATTACTCCCTGAGGAACCCCAGGTGAAGCTTTTACAGCTTTTCCTAGTACATTTGATACCTTATCGACTTGCAATTTATTACGGAGTAGATTAACTACTTTATTATTAGTAAGTATACGTTTATTAGTAAGTATACGTGTAGTGCTCGAAATCTGCTGTATTCTCCTAGACTCAACTATAGGCTTAACTATCCAATTCCCTGCCCTTCCCAAAAAATTCTCTACTTTGCCGCTATTCCCTATTATAGAACATCCCTTGGCTAATCCCTTAGCAGCGAGAATCTCACCCAATAGTTCAGCACCAAAGAGAGCCATATCTAAGGAATCTGCCTGCCTGATTGCCCCTTCGGTCTGGCGTGCTATCTCTCCAATAGCCCCACCAACACCTTCTTTTTTAACCAATCCCCATATCCCTGAGCCTAAGTTATAAATACCATCAACTACATCGTGTGTTGATCTCACCGGATGACGAAACCATCTACCCAGACTAGCCGCTCCTTCGGGTAGATAGGTACCAAGAGCTACTGGCACCCCCAAAAATCCTCCCACCGAATAATGGATAGCTTCCTTTTTCAATTGTATAGCTTGGGAACGAAGATTACCTCCCTCCTTTGATAATATAGGAGCAGCCCAAAGTACCACTCTAAGCCGCTGGATAGCACCACTCTTATCCCAATCTACTTTAATTGGTGTATCACACAAATCTTTCTGGAGCTGAGGATCGTTCATTATCTTTTGAGCTTCTGAATACTTTCTCTCTAAGAGGAATGAAATAGCCTCAATAGCAGAGACATTAAGCCTTCCCCCTTCCTCCATTAACCTCTCTGATTCTAAGGAAATCCCTGTCTCCCGTTCCATACAGGTACGCTCCCATGACTCTTTCATCTTCTCTTGTGCTTTATCTGCAGCATTAAGAACTTTTTCAAAGAGCTGGATCTCCTGTATTACAGAAGTAAATTCTTCTTTACTCTTACTCTTCCCCACCAGGCCACTTAGCTCATTTAATCTACTGATAATTTCGTGCCGGCGAGAAGCGACAGGACCATCCTCCTTCATAGTTGCCTTCCCTACCAACTCACTAATAACTTGCAACACCGATGCCTTATGACTTGCAAATTCTCTTACAACCTCCCTCTTCTCCTCTAAATTCCATATTCTTTCCTTCTCATCAATAATAAGTCCTCCCGCATAAGTCTTAACCTTTGATAATCTTCCGTCTTCGCTTACAATATACCTACCTTTCTCATTTTCTACTAATACAGCATTGCTGCCTCCATCTGACCTCATAGAAACTAAAACATTGAATCTTTCTTTCTTTTCGCCTCTTCCTCTTTCTAAGACTTCTACTATCCCTGCAACACCATTACTATCAGTTTCTGTCTTTAAGCATAAGTTCATTCCTCCTATCTCTCCTACCTTAACTTCTGGGAGTAATTTCTTTTTCTCCCCATCAAAGAAATATATATCTTTTCCGTTCTTCGCATTGCAAACTAATCTATACTCCTTACCATCTGCTCCTTTTATAGAATCGGGAAGAACCTTATATCTTTCTCCTTCTTTTCTAATGAATGCCTCCATTCCTTTACCATTACTATTACCATTACTATTAAGTTCTAGTTCTGCTCCTTCGGGAAGTGTTTTCTTTAAGTTGTTAATTAAAGGGCTAATTAGATAGCCTTCTTCCTCTTTTTTGGGCAGAGGCCTATGAGAATATTCTTCCTCTATTATCCGAGACACATAACAGCCATTCTTGTGGTCAAAGTGAAGAGTAGGAACTGTGCTGTGTGCATCAAGAAATTTGATTAACTCACTAAGTTTGGCAGCTCTCTCATTATCTCCCTCTAACTTATATAACTCCCTTGCTCTTTTATAACAGTGTAAGAGCTGAAAAAATTCTCTTTTCGGTTCAACAAAAAGTCCTTCTTTCCTGCCATAAGCATTACCTAAATTATTAAAGATATCTGCTAACTCTTTAGTCTTTTTATCCTCTCTATAGGCCTTCTCTGCCCATCTTGCTGCCTCTCCTAAATTACCGACCTTTAAATAAAATTGCGCTAGTTGTTGGCTATAAATAGCAGAAGGTTTATATCCCTCAAAATTATCTTTATGATTCTTCTTAAATTCTCCCCAGCTAATCTCTTTACCCCTAAATTTTATAATAGCATTATCTGGATATTCTTTCTGATAAGTCACATCGATTATCCTTCTTTTCTCAGGATCATAAAGGGCGACATGAGGCTCCTCCAATCCCTCAACATAAACCATCTCTAAATCTATACCTAACTTTTTCGCAACTTCACCAAGTTCGGCGTGTATCTTCACACAAGGCCCTAAACTTGCATTCTTCTTATTATCCTTACCTTTTAAAGTCTCCAGATAACCTCGGTGTTCAATAAATTTAATTAGTGACTCTCGATCAACATTTTTAGCTAACTCCTCCCACGAGAGCTTGTTTCCCCACCGACCAAAAAATTTACGCTCTGCATCTAATTTCGCCATAGTCTTATAAACCTTCTCAACATTTTTATCTTCTGTCTTAATAGCGCCCTTCTTAAAATCATCTACATATTGCTTTAACAATTCATTCGGCCTGCGTATCTCGCCCGGCATTAATTCTTTAGTAGAAACAAAGCTTCCGTCAGGTAGAATAGAAATCTTTCCTTTGCCTAAAGCCCGGGTAACTGTTTCTGTAAATTTTTTATCGTCAAAGATATCTACTCTTTCTCCAATCAACTTAGCTATCTCCCTACGTCTCTTTACCTCCTTGTAAGGATAAAGGCGGTCCCTGAAGAACAGATAGTAATTTTTATCTTTGTCTCTTAAGGCTGTCATTTTACCCTCAATAAATACTACCACGAGTTCCTGACCATCTGTCGTAGTAAGCTTATCACCTTTTTTCAAATTTCCGATATCCACCTTCCGAGAAACAGCGGTCCTGCTTCTTAACTCCTCTGCAGTAATTACCTTCTTACAAAGACTATCGTAGTAAGCGCCTTTGGATAAATTTCCCTGCCTGTCAAAGGCAAATTCACCAGGCATAAGAGTATGATTACCGATTTTTTCATTTTTCTCATTGTAAATAAACACCCATGGTGCTCTTCCACCCGAAACCGAACCTGAATAACCCCTTAAATCCTGAGAAATTGAGCCTGTAAAATAAGGTGAGAAATTGCTAAGATAAAAAGAGGCTCGGCCTTGCCAGATTGCATTGCCGTTTTTATCTACTTTAATCTTAACCCCGCTAAAATCAGGCCGAGTAATTCCTTCTTTTTTACCCTCTTTCTTACTCTCTTTATCCAAAGTAGGTGCGACGAAGAAAGTAAATTTATCATTTTTATCT